>JACQFK010000599.1 GCA_016200125.1 Planctomycetota bacterium | reverse complement strand
CCGCGATGACGCGGCCGATGTTGAAGCAGAATCCGGATCCGGTGGCCCGGATTCTCGTCGGATAGAGTTCCGGGAGGTAGAGCGGGAGCCAGCCGTAGAACGCGCCGGTGATGCCGTTCGCCAGGGTCACCATCAGGAGGAAGGTGAAGCCGAACGCGGGCTTGGTCAGGAACAGCACCTCGCAGGCGGCGATCGAGGCGATGCAGATGGCGACGTAAGTGCCGCGGCGGTTGAAGCGCTCGGCCAGGATGGCCACGGTGAGCGGCAGCACGACCGCGCCGACGGCCGCGAACATCTGGGTCCACGACGCCTCGTTGTGCTTGTTGCCGGTCATCTGGATCGCCCAGGGCGGAATCCATTGCACCGATGCCCAGGTTCCCAGGAGCGCCACGCCCGCGAGCGTCGCGCCCAGCAGGGTGAGCTTCGCCATGCCCGGCGCGAAGATGTCGGCGACGCGCGGCTTCGGCCCCCGGCTGGTCGCGGATTTCCATTTCTCCGATTCCGGGACGAAGATGCGGATGAAGAAGGTCAGGAGCGCCGGCACGGCGCCGGCGATGAAGAGCAGCCGCCAGAGGGGCGCGTGGAAGGTCTCGCTCAGCTTCTGGCCGTAGCGGGTCAGCAGGATCGCGACCGCGCCGACGAGGAAGAAGCCCACGTTGGCCGCGGCGCCGATGAGGCCCGAGAGCAGCGGGCGCGCCTTCGCGGGCCAGATCTCGCTGATGAGGGAGACGCCGAGCGACCATTCCCCGCCCATGCCGAGCGAGGCGATGAAGCGGAGCACGCCCATCTGCCAGGGGGCGTTCACGAAGCCGCAGAGGCCGGAGAAGATCGAGTAGGTCGCGACGCTCCAGACCATCGCCTTGACGCGGCCGACGCGGTCGCCGAGCCAGCCGAAGAGGACGCCGCCCGCCGCGGCGCCGATCAGGAACGCCGCGATGATGCCGCCGAACCAGGGGCCGATGTCCGCGTCCGTGCCGGTGGCGCTGAGCAGCTCCTTGAGGGCGGGCCGGCCGGCCAGGGGGAAGAGGCCCATCTCGAGGCCGTCGAACATCCAGCCGAGGAAGGCGGCCACGAGCGCCATCGTCCGACCCTTGGTGTCCGATTCCGGAGCCGCGGCCATGGGCCCCGTTCTATCAAACTGGAGGCGCAAAGGTCCATGGTTGTGATGGTTCAGGCGGCGCGCCGCCCGCGGGCGGACTCGGGAATCTCCTGAGGGGCCGCCGACCGGACGCCGCGGACGATCTTCAGCGTCTCGAGCGCGCGGAGCGAGAGCCAGCCCAGGTCGAGCTGGAAGCGGGAGAGGCCCATCCGCGCGGACCAGGGGAAGGCGTGATGGTTGTTGTGGAAGCCCTCGCCGAACGAGAGCACGCCCATCACGCGGAGATTGGTGCCGCTCTCCGCCGCGCCCGCCACGCGCCAGGGCTGCTCGCCCCAGGTGTGCGCCGCGTAGCCGACGAACCAGTGGCCCAGGAAGGACGCCGCCGTCCGGAGGCAGACGCAGACCGCCACCGCTTCCGGTCCGAACGCCGCGCCGATCGCCGCCGCCAGTGCCAGCACGTGGAGCGGCCAGGTCGCCTCCAGGAAGCGCAGCCAGTGATCGCGGAGGAGCCCTTCCGGCAGCCGGGCGAGCGCGCGGTCGTCCGCGGGCTCGAAGCGGCAATGGAGGTTCCAGCCGAAGTCGCGGAGCAGCCCGTGCGTGTAGGCGAAGTAGGGCGGGCAGGGTTGGTGGTTCTGCCAGTAGTCGCGCACGGCGTGGAGCCGCGCCCAGGAGAGCGGACCGCCCAGGCCCGTGAGAACGAAGAGCCACGCGAGCAGGCCCCGGACAATGGGATGAGTGTCGTAGGAGCGGTGGATGATCCCGCGGTGCAGGCCCACCGAGTGGCCGAGGCCCAGGGTCACGTAGGTCAGCCCGAGCGAGATCGCCGTCAGCCCGGGGCTCAGCGCCGGAAGCCCCGCGACCGCCCCCGCGAGGATCATGCCCCACATCCAGAGGATCTTCACGGGATCGATCCGCAGCCTCCCGACGGCCTCCGGCACCGCGCCTTTTATTATGAACATGTTCACAATTATAGGACCGCCGTCCGGCCGGAATGAAACCACAATTCGTGAGCGGAGACCGCCAATCCTATAGAATTGCCCCTCATGGTGCGTCCGACCGACATCCGCGTGGCCGACGTCGATCCGTCGATGGAGCGCGTCGCCTACCGCACGCCGCTCAAGTTCGGAGGCGTCCCCACCACCCACGCCACCGTGTTCACGGTGCGGATGCGGGTCGAGACGGCCGACGGCCGCTCGGCCTGGGGGAGCGGCTCGATGCCCTTCGGCAACGTGTGGTCCTTCCCGTCGAAGTGCGTCCCCGCCGCCGACACCGCCAAGGCCATGGAGGTCCTGGCGCAGAAGATCGCGCGCGCCTACAGCGCCTTCGACGACCTCGCCCACCCCGTCGAGCTGGCCCACCGCTTCGAGCCCGAGGCCTTCCGCCTCGCCGACGAGGTCACGCGCCAGATGAGCCTGGCGGATCCGATGCCCCGCCTGAGCGCGATGGTCGTCGCGAGCGCCTTCGACGCGGGCATCCACGACGCCTACGGCCGCCTCCACGGGCGCCACGTCTACGAGTGCTACGGGCCGGACTGGCTGGAGCAGGACCTCTCGACCTACCTCGACGACCGCTTCCGCGGCGAAAGCCTCGCCGCGTACTGCCTCGCGAAGCCGAAGCCGCGCCTGCCGCTCTATCACCTGGTCGGCGCGCTCGACGCGCTTACGGACGCCGACGTCAAGGAGCGGCTGAACGACGGCCTGCCGAACACGCTGGGCGAATGGATCCTGAAGGACCAGCTCAGCCACCTCAAGGTGAAGCTCAACGGCAACGACGCCGCCTGGGACGTCGGGCGGATCCTCGCGATCGACCGCGTGGCGACCGCGACGGCGCCGCGCGCGTTCACCTACTCGCTGGACTTCAACGAGCAGTGTCCGAACGTCGAGTACCTGCTGGAGGTCCTGCGCCGGGTGAAGGAGGGGAGCGCGGCCTGCTTCGACCGCGTCGCCTACGTGGAGCAGCCGACGGCGCGCGATCTCAAGGCCCATCCCGAGAACAAGATGCAGGCGGCGGCGAAGCTGAAGCCCGTCGTGATCGACGAGTCGCTCGTCGATTACGAAAGCCTGCTGCTCTCGCGCGAGCAGGGCTACTCGGGCGCGGCGCTCAAATCGTGCAAGGGGCAGTCCCAGTCGCTGCTCATGGCGGCGGCCGCGCAGAAGTTCGACATGTTCCTCTGCGTGCAGGACCTGACCTGCCCGGGGCAGTCCTTCCTGCAGTCGGCGGGCCTGGCGGCCCACATCGGCCCGGTGACCGCGATCGAGGGCAACTCGCGGCAGTACTGTCCCGGCGCGAACGTGGCGTGGGCGGCGAAGCATCCTGGCGTGTTCACGATCCGCGACGGGCACATCGACACGTCGGTCCTCTCGGGCGTCGGCCTGACCGCCTAGGAGCCTGTCGGAGTAATCGCCTTTCGACCGTGATGGGTGTGGAACCCGCTGTCGTATAATCCTCTGGCGAGCGCATGCTCGTAGAGGGGGAT
>JACQFK010000598.1 GCA_016200125.1 Planctomycetota bacterium | reverse complement strand
TCGATAGTGCTGGGGCATCGGTCTCGGAAACGCAGGTGATGTTCGCGGACTCGACCGCGTTCGGGTAGGGCTCGGTTCCCGTGACGAGCGCGTTCAGCATCTGGTGCGCGAGGTGCGGGTGCGAGCCGCCGTGGCCGCCGCCCTGCGCGAAGGAGAGATGGGTGTTCTCCGCGAGGTCGTAGACGCCCTTCGTGGTGAACTTGCGGATCCCCTCGGGCAGCAGGTGGGCGTAGTCGGGCACCTTCACCTTTTCGGGGATCTGGGGCTCGGGCTTCTTCGCCGTGTGCAGCACGGGGTCCTCGCCCTCGACCAGCTGCCACTCGAAGGTCTTCTTCGAGCCGTAGGCGTCGAAACTCTCGCGGTACTGCCGCGCGGTGTCGAAGAGAGAGCGGTAGATGCGGGCGCTCACGTCCGAGTTGCGGTACTTGATGTGGCAGGTCTCGACCGCGAAGGGGGACTTGTAGTACTTGAAGTACTCCTTGCGGATCGTGCCCGAGCCGAAGCAGGAGACGTACTCCGCCTCCGAGCGCATGAGGCCCAGGCAGGGGCCCACGCAGTGCGTCGCGTAGTACATCGGCGGCAGGCCGGGCCAGTAGCCGGGCCAGCCGTCCATGTCCTGCTGGTGGCTGGCCTGCAGGTGCTGGATCTTGCCGAGCTCGCCCTTGTCGTAGAGCTCCTTCACGAAGAGGAACTCGCGGGCGTAGACGACGGTCTCGGCCATCATGTAGGTCAGGCCGGTCTTCTTGACGAGGTCGACGATCTTCTTGCAGTCGGCGACGCTGGTGGCCATCGGGACGGTGCACATCACGTGCTTGCCGGCCTTGAGGGCGTCGATGGACATCCACGCGTGGTCGGGGATGGGCGAGTTGATGTGGACGAGGTCGACGTTCTTGTCCTTGAGCAGCTTCGCGTAGTCCGTATAGCGGACGTTGATCTTGAACGCGTCGCCGATCTGGGTGAGCTTCTGCTCGTTCCGCTGGCAGATCGCGTACATCTCGGCGTTCGGATGGCCCTGGTAGATGGGGATGAACTCGGCGCCGAAGCCGAGCCCGACGATGGCCACGCGGATCTTCTTGTCGCCCATGATGGCTCCTCCTCGTTACGCCGATACGCTACCCCGCGCTCCGGGCCGGCGCCATGAGAACCCGCGCAAAATTATTGAGATATTTGACCGGTCCACCCCCTTGGACAGACGTATCATGGCTGTGACCATGAGAATTCTTACCGCCCCGTGAGGAAGCGCCGCTCGGTCGCGCTCCTGGTCGAGACCTCCAACGCCTACGCGCGGGGGCTGCTGGCGGGCATCATGGCCTACGTCCGCCAGCACAAGCCCTGGTCGATCTACCTGCCCGAGCTCGGCCGCGGCGACGTGCCGCCCCGCTGGCGGGGCGACGGCGTCATCGCGCGCATCGAGACGAGGGCGATCGCCCGCGCGGTGGCGCGGACGGGGCTTCCCGTCGTCGACGTGAGCGCGGGCCGCCACATCCGGTCGATCCCCTGGGTCGAGACCGACGACGCGGCCATCGCGAAGCTCGCGGTGGACCACCTGCTGGAGCGCGGCTTCCGCCACCTGGCCTTCTGCGGCGAGTCGCGCTTCAACTGGTCGCGCTGGCGGGCGGAGCAGGTCCGCAAGCTGGGGCGCGACGCGGGCGTGAGCGTCGACGTCTACGAATCGTCGGGCAGCGACCCCTGGGTGAAGGAGCACAACGCGCTGCTCGCCTGGGTGCGGAAGCTCCCGCGGCCCGCGGGCATCATGGCCTGCTACGACATCAAGGCGCAGCAGCTGCTCGACGTCTGCCGCGAGAACGGCGTCGCGGTGCCCGAGGAGATCGCGGTGATCGGCGTAGACAACGACCCGCTCCTCTGCAGCCTGACCTCGCCACCGCTCACGAGCGTCATCCCGAACACCCACCGCACGGGCTACGAGGCCGCCGCGCTGCTCGACCGCATGATGGGCGGCGAGCGGATCGCCCCCAAGGGCCACCTGATCCCGCCGATCGGCATCGAGACGCGGCAGTCGACCGACGTGCTCGCCCTCGCCGACCGCGAGATCGCCGCCGCGGTGCGCTTCATCCGCGAGCACGCCTGCGACGGGGCGACGATCGGCGACCTGCTCCGGGTGGTCCCGCTCTCCCGCCGGGTCATGGATAGCCGCTACCGGAAGTCGACCGGCCGGACGCCCCACCAGGACCTCGTCCGCTTCCGCATCGAGCGCGTGAAGCAGCTGCTGGCGGAGACCGATCACTCGCTGGAGCGGATCGCGACGCTCGCCGGCTTCGACCATCCCGAGTACATGAGCGTGGCCTTCAAGCGCGAGTCGGGCACGACCCCCGGCAAGTTCCGCCTGGAGGCCAAACCGCGTGCTCCAAAAGCTTGATGCCCGATGCCCCTTGATGCTTAATGCTTGATGCTTTTCAAAAGGAGAACCCCATGAAGTACGGCATGAACATGCTGCTCTGGACGGGCGACTGCACGACGCCCGAGTTCCCCGCGCTCTTCGAGCGGCTCAAGAAGACGGGCTTCGACCTCGTCGAGATCCCGATCTTCGACCCGAACCCGAAGAAGCTCGCCGTCCTGGCGAAGAAGCTCGACGACCTCGGCCTCGAGCGCTCCGCCGTGACCTGCCTGAACGCCGACAACAACCTGGTCGGCGAGGACAAGAAGCAGCGCGCCGCCGGCGTGAAGCACCTGAAGGCGGTCATCGACTGCTGCCAGGCGATGGGCGTGAAGAAGCTCGTCGGCCCGCTCTATGCGGCGCTCGGCGTCTTCAGCGGCAAGGGCCCCACCCCGCAGGAGCTCAAGTGGGCCGCCGAAGGCCTGCGCGAGGCGGGCGACCACGCGAAGAAGGCGGGCGTCACGATGTGCCTCGAATACCTCAACCGCTTCGAGATCTACCTCCTCAACTGCGCGGCGGACACCGCGAAGCTCGTGAAGGAGATCGACCACCCCAACGTCAAGATGATGTACGACACCTTCCACGCCAACATCGAGGAGAAGAACATCGCGGAGGCGCTCGACGCCTGCAAGGACCTCATGTGCCACGTCCACATCTCCGAGAACGACCGGAGCACGCCCGGCAAGGGCGGCGTCAACTGGAAGGCGAACTGGGAGAACCTGAAGCGGATCGGCTACAAGGACCTGCTCGTCATCGAGGCCTTCGGCCAGGGCCTCCCGGCGCTCGCGGCCGCGACGAAGATCTGGCGGAAGATGTTCGTCGACGAGGAGACGCTCGCCAAGGACGGCCTCGCCTTCATGAAGCAGAGCTGGGAAGGCTAACCGACTGAAGATCCTGGACGCGTCGCGGGTCCTGGCCGGACCCTACGCCGCGATGATGCTGGGCGATCTGGGCCACGAGGTGGTCAAGGTCGAGCGTCCCGGCGAGGGGGACCAGACCCGCGCCTGGGGGCCGCCCTGGCAGGACGGCCAGAGCGCCTACTACCTCAGCGTCAACCGCAACAAGCGGAGCCTCACGCTCAACCTGAAGTCGCCGGAGGGGCAGGAGATCTTCCGGCGCCTCGCGGCGGCGAGCGACGTGCTGATCGAGAACTTCCGCGCCGGGGAGCTCGACGGCCTCGGGCTCGGCTACGAGGCCCTCTCGCGGCTCCACCCCCGTCTCGTCTTCTGCTCCATCACCGGCTACGGCCAGACGGGCCCCTGGAAGGGCCGTCCCGCCTACGACCTGGCCCTGCAGGCGGAGTCGGGCTGGATGAGCATCACGGGCGAGGCCGGCGCGCCGCCGGTGCGCGTCGGCGTCGCCGTCATCGACCTCTTCACGGCCCACTACGCGGCGCAGGCGGTGCTGTCCGCGCTTCTCGAGCGGACGGAGACGGGCCGCGGACGGCGGATCGACGTCTCGATGCTCGATTGCGCGGCGGCCTCCCTCAGCTACCTGGCGCAGAACGTGCTGGCCACGGGGATTTCGCCGGAGCGGATGGGGTCGCGGCATCCGTCGATCGTCCCCTATCAGGCCTACCCGACGCGCGACGGCTACATCGTGGTCGCCGGAGGCAGTCAGCCGATCTGGGAGCGCCTCTGCCGGGCAATCGGCCGTCCCGAATTGCTCCAGGACGCCCGATTCTCCGACAATTCGAAGCGGGTGGAGAACCGCGTCGCCCTGGAGGCCCATCTCGAGCCCGTCTTCCGCTCGAAGGCGACGGCCGACTGGCTCGCGCTGCTCCAGGCGCGCGACATTCCGGCGACGCCGGTGAACGACGTGGCGGCGGGCCTGGCCCTGCCGCCGCTCCGGGAGCGCGGGATGACGGGCGCGGGGATCGTCGGCTCCCCCCTGGCCCCCGGACGCACCCATCGGCCGGCGCCGCGCCTCGGCGAACACAGCGACGAGATCCTGCGAGAGCTGGGCTACGACGCTGGTTCGATCGCCCGGTTCCGGAGCGGCGGGGTCGTTTAGATCGCATCCCCCGCCCTCCTAACGCGGATTAGTCTGCTCGGGCCGACTGGAAGAAGTGGTTGACACTTATGGGGTGACAGCCCATAATTTGCCGAACATCAACGGTCTGGGGATTGAGTCTTCATTCCGGTCCCGAGGGGGGCCGTCAAGCGACGCGAAAGGGAGGGAAAAATGTCTGAATCCACCGCCGGCGACGGGCCCAGCGCTGCAGCGAGCCAAAAGGCGCTGTTCTGGGGCTGCTTCATCGCCCTGGTCACCACCGCTTTCGGCTTCATCACGCGCCTCTTCCTGATCAACACCTGGGCGACCGAGTTCCATCTGGACCCCGCGCAGGCCGGACGCCTGGCCGGCATCGGCATCTGGCCCTTCGCGGTCAGCATCATCGGGTTCAGCCTGTTCATCGACCGCATCGGCTACAAGACCGCGATGTTCATGGCCTTCGCGGGCCACCTGATCTGGACCATCATGGGCGTGAGCGCCTACTTCGTCTCCCACGGCGCGACGCCCGACACCAAGACGGCCTACGAGCTGCTCTACTGGGGCAGCCTGATCCTCGGCCTCGCCAACGGCACCGTGGAATCCTTCATCAATCCCGTCGTCGCGACGATGTTCAGCCGGGAAAAGACAAAGTGGCTGAACATCCTTCACGCCGGCTGGCCGGGAGGTCTCGTGATCGCGGGCATGACCGTGATCTTCATGGGCGACGTCAAGTGGGGCGTGAAGATCGGCATCATCGGTCTTCCTGCCATCGTGTATCTCGTGATGCTGATCGGCCAGAAGTTCCCCGTCCAGGAACGCGTCAGCCAGGGCGTCACGACCAAGGAAATGCTCTCGGAGTTCGGCGTTCTCGGCGCCGCGATCGTGGGCGTCCTCGTCACCCTGCAGCTGATGGACTTCTTCGGGGGCGGCTCGAAGATCCTGTTCATCCTCATCGGCCTGGCCATCGTCGGCGGCTTCGGCGCCTACACCAAGGCGCTCGGCCGCATGCTCATGTTCTTCCTGGTCCTCGTGATGATCCCGCTCGCCACGAC
>JACQFK010000614.1 GCA_016200125.1 Planctomycetota bacterium | reverse complement strand
TCGCCCTCGGGGTCCATCTGCAGCTCCGCCATGCTGCGGATCGTCGACGTGAAGGTCGACGCGAGGCGGTAGTAGTCGCGCGAGGGGAAGGGATCGAACTTGTGGTCGTGGCAGCGCGCGCAGCCCACGCTCAGGCCGAGGAAGGCCGAGCTCGTGGTCGAGGCCATGTTGTCGAGCTCGTCGTAGCGGGCGGGCTCGAACTCGACCTCGGTGAGCTGGGTCGGGAAGGCGCCGGCGCCGAGGAAGCCCGTGGCCATCCACGCGAGCGGCTCGCTCGAGAGCTCGTCGCCCGCCACCTGCCACTGGACGAAGCGGTCGTAGGGCAGGTCGCGGTTGAAGGCCTGGATCAGGAAGTCTCTATAGTGAAACGCGTTCTCGCGGTCGTAGTCCTGCTCGAAGCCGTGGCTTTCGGCGAAGCGGGCGACGTCGAGCCAGTGCCGCGCCCAGCGCTCGCCGTACTCGGGCCGTTCAAGCAGGCGGTCGATCAGCTTGTCGACGTTGGGATCGGCGACGAAGGCGTCGACCTCCGCGGGCGTCGGCGGGAGACCGAGCAGGTCGAAGGTCGCGCGGCGGATGAGGCGCCGCGCGTCGGCGGCCCCGTTCGGCTTGATCCCCGCGGCCTTGAGCTTCGCGTCGATGAACTCGTCGACGTTGCCTCCCTTCCCCGGCTTGAGCGGCTGGAAAGCCCAGTAGGACTTCCCCGCCTCGATGTTGATCTCCCTCTTCGCCCCCGCGGCCGCGCCCTTCCCGCGTGGATCGGGCGCGCCCCGCTTCACCCAGGCCTCGAAGTCGGCGACGATCTCGGGCGCCAGCTTGCCCTTGGGGGGCATCTTGAGGTCCTCGTCCTTGTAGCGGATCGCCTTGATGAGGAGGCTCTTCTCGACGTCGCCGGGGACGACGGAGGGGCCGGTCTCGCCGCCCTTGAGGAGGCCCTCGCGGGAGTCGACGTAGAGCTCGGCCTTGAGCTTCTTCGCCTCGGCGCTGTGGCAGGAGTAGCAGCGGTCGATGAGGACGGGGCGGATCCGCTTCTCGAAGAAATCGAGACCCTCTTTGTCCTGGGGCGGCGTCTGCCAGCCGAGCGCGAGCAGCGCGACGAGGGCGCAGAGTTTTCTCATCGGGTTCCTGTCTTTAAGCTTACCCGCAGCCCGAGCTGGCGGGTGATCGCGGCCGCGCAATCCCGCACCGCGGCGCGCAGTTCCGAGGCCGGCTTGGGCCGGCCGATTACGACGAGCGAGGGCACGCAGACCGCCGCGGCGACGCCGACGCGCGGATTGCCCACCAGCGCGGCGACGTCGCGGATCCCGTGGGTGAGGTCGCTCTTCCCCTGGTAGACGCCGTCGCGCCGGATGCGGAGCAGGTCGGCCAGGAAGCGCCCGCGCGCCGCGGCGCCCAGGCGGTCCCAGTCCTCGTCGCGGGCCAGCTGCGCGCGGAGCTCCTCCGGCGGGAGCTGGGCGAGCAGGACGCGGCCCGACGCGGTGAGGACCGCGGGGAAGCGCGCGCCGATCTCGACCGACACGCGCGTACGGTTGCGGCTCTCGATCTGCGCGAGCACGAGCAGCTTGCCCTCGGAGATCACGCTCAGGTGCACCGACTCGCGGACGAGGCGGGCGAGTTCGCGCATCGGCCCCTCCGCGGCGTGGAGGAGCTGGTCGACGGGCGTGTGGGTGTGGGCGAGCTCGAAGAGGCGCAGGGTGAGGCGGTAGCGTCCCGACGCCTCCTCTTTCACGATGTAGCCGCGGCGCTCGAGGCAGGCGAGCATGCGGAAGATCTCGCTCGGGCTGCGGCCGAGCGCGCGGGCGAGGTCGGCCTGCGAGCGCGGCTCCGGCTGGGCCGCGAGCACCTCGAGCAGGTCGAGCCCCTTCTCCAGGGCCGGGACGGCGTAGGGCGTCATGGGCGGGAATTTTACTATTAAAACACTGTTTCCTCCATGAAATTTTCACTCGCGGCCCTCGATGACTGCAATATTTCACTTATTCGATTGCGGAGGGACGAGGGGGAGGTTAAGTTCTTTCTGGACCGACCGGGGTGGGGAGGCTGGCTCGATGATCGTTCCCATCTCGCTTCACGAGGTGTTCGGCATTCGCAAGGACATCTCCCGACACACCTACTTCGACCGTGGCGGACTCGACCTGCGCCTCAGCCTCGCGCTCCGCCGCCAATGCCATATCGCCATCTACGGGCCCTCGAAGCAGGGGAAATCCTGGCTCCGGAGGAGACACCTGCCGGATCCTCCCACCTCCCTCCGGGCGCAATGCACGATCGGTATGACCGCCGCCCAGATCTATCACAGTTTGCTCGTCCAGGCGGGAGTGGAGCTGGAGGGAGAACGGGAATCCAGCATGGCGTCGAAATCCCGCACGGGCGGGCAGGTTTCCTTCGGGGTCCAGTACCTTCGGTGGACGCGGCAGCAGGGAGGAGAGGTTTCCAGCGGGCGGAAGAGGAAGACCACGCCCTTCCCCGTGGATCCAACGATTTTGGACTGGATCTCCCAGCAGCTGTCCGCTGCGAAGAAGCCGCTGATCGTCGAGGACTTCCACTATCTGGACCATCAGGAACGCCGCCAGTTTGCGAGTCATCTAAAGCACTTTTTCGAGAGTGGCGTTTATTTCGTGGTCGTGGGCATCTGGGCGGAACAGGATCTGCTCACCCATTACAGCTGGGACCTGAACGGCCGAGTCGAAAACATCGACCTGCACTGGTCGGATGAAGAAATGGACAAGGTGCTCCAGAAAGGGAACTCGGCGCTGAACATCGTCATGCCACAGGACTTCCGCCTGAAACTGATCCGGGCCTCGTGCGGGAATATCGCCCTCCTCCAGCGGCTCGCCTATGATCTGTGCCTTGAGAGCGGCGTCACCGCCACGCGTTCCGATGTTACTTACCTCGACAAGCAGCCGACGTTTGAAAAAGTGATCCAGCGATGCCAGGATTCCCTCAAGGAGGACTACCGGGCACGGATGCGACGGCTTCGTGAACTTGGCGCCAATGGCACGAAGGCCTTTCTGGACGGGCTCGTGGATCTGATCGAAGAGGCTTCCGACAAGGACCTGCTTGAGGGAATACCCTTGGATCGCGTCATGGATCGGCTCGTCCCGCCCGCACCCCCCAACGGGAGCCGACGCAAAGTCACGCTCCTTCTGAAAAAATTCGCCAAGCTGCAGTACGACGCCGGCCTGATCCCCCCGCTGTTCGCTTATCTCGAGGACAAGCAACTCATCGCAACCTTGGACCGGGAATTTGCGTTTGTCCGGCGGTTTGACCGAGATTTCCGCACGCGGCGATAACCGCGCGAGGCCGCCCGCAGAAGTCCTCAACCTTTCGTCCCTGCTTCGTCGTATATCACGTGTTGCAACGGGCGGGACCAGCCGCTATAGTGGGCGGCCACACAGAGGAGAAACGACCGATATGCTTCAGCTCGTGCTGGCGACCCTGATGGCGGCCGAGACCCGCGCCGTCACCTTCGACGAGGCCAAGGCGGACGCCTCGAAGCGCATGGCCTACGTCGGCCAGATGCTCGACAAGCAGGTCTTCGACAAGGACAAGAACCCCAAGGGAGTGCTCCAGGCCTGGTTCTACGTCGCCGACGAGAAGCAGCGCGCCGCGGCCGAGGAGCTGATCAAGGCGCGCTACGCGAAAGACGGCCGCGCGTTCTACTTCCAGAAGGAAGTGAAGGGCATCTTCGCGCCGCTCGACTCCCCCTCCCGCCGGGCGATGCCCTGGTACAGCGACAACGTCGCGGCCGGCTCGGGCTCGAAGTCGGGCATCATGCTCGTGGGCGACCTCTTCACGCTCGCGGGCGAGGACGAGGCGAAGAGCGTGATCGAGGACTACGCGCTCGGGCTCGTCAAGATGCGCGAGGAGGGCCTCAAGGTGAAGGATCTCGAGCTCGACGCCAACATCCCCGCGCTCAAGCTCGTGAGCAACAAGAGCCTGCTCCCCCTCTACGCGCAGGGCGGCCAGCTGGAGTCGATTCTCAAGGGGACGCGCAAGGTCTCCGACGGCTTCAAGGCCGAGCTCACCAAGGAGTACCTCGCGACGCACGGCCTCTTCGGCAGGATGTTCGCCCACGAGAAGAAGGTCTACGACGACAACAACGAGAACACGCTCCAGAAGGAGATCGTCGACTTCCTCGACGAGTGCTTCAAGGACGGCCACGAGCGCTTCGAGAAGCTCGGCCTCAAGCACAAGCTCGTGAACAAAGAGACGCAGGAGTGGACCTTCGAGAAGAAGTAAGAGAGAAAACAGACCCAGAAAAGAGCACCGGG
>JACQFK010000028.1 GCA_016200125.1 Planctomycetota bacterium | reverse complement strand
GTCCCCGCGGTCCGCGTCACCATGCGGGTCGTCGAGGACATCGGCGAGCGACAGGAGCGGACGACCCAGAAGGTGATGTGGATCCCGCAGCAGTAGCCGGTACCCGATACACAGTAGAGGTACCCAGCACGACGCAGTACAGGCAGAGGGTCCCGCCCTGCGGCAGCGTGAAGTGAGCCCGCCGGAGATTCCAGCTTCCTCTCTGCGGCCCCCGTCCGGATTTCGGATTTCGGATTTCGGATTTCCGCTATACTTTCCGCCATGCCGCGCACGCTTTTCGTGAGCGACGTCCACCTCCGGGCGAAGGATCCCGCGAACAACCGCCCCTTCCTCAAATTCCTCGAGGAGGACTGCGACGCGTTCTACATCGTCGGCGACCTCTTCGACTACTGGATCGGCCCCAAGCACCTGGACCTGGCCGACTACCGCGAGGAGATCGAGTCGATCCGGCGGCGGTCGGAGCGGACGCCGATCTTCTTCATCAAGGGGAACCGCGACTATCTCGTGGAGGAGAAGTTCGAGCGCCGGACGGGGATGAAGGTGCTGGGGGACCGGGCGCGGATCGACCTGGGCGGCCGCACGGTGCTGCTCGCCCACGGCGATTTCATCTACAACACCAACCCGAAGTACACGGCCTACCGGACGATGATGCGGTCGAAGCCGATCGAGGACCTCTGGCTGCAGATCCCGTCGATCGTGGGGCGGTCGATCGTCCGCGGCTTCCGCAAGGTCTCGAAGCGGACGACGCCCTCCTATTCCTGGAAGGGGGAGGAGCTGTTCGACCGGGCGCGGCCCTTCTTCGAGCAGGGGGCCGACGTGCTGATCACCGGGCACATCCACCTGCCGACCCACCTGCGCGAAGAGGTGAAGGGCAGGCCTCGAGAGGTGTTCATCATGGGCGACTGGTGCGGCGGGACGCAGGACTACGTGGAGCACGACGGCCGCGATTTCCGCTTCCTGAAGTGGCCGCTGCGCCCGGGGTCTAGTTCCTGACGGGCTTCCCGGCGCGATCCTCGACGAACTGGAAGGGGATGCCGCAGCGGCGGCAGGCGCAGCGGTTGACGACCTGGCCCCGGTCGGCCGGAAGGCGCCGGTGGGTGGCGAAGTCGCCCGAGCGGCAGGACGGGCAGCTGACGGCGCTGCGGTGCAGGACGTGGGCGCGCAACATGTCTCTCCCCCCTTCGAATCCCAGCTGGAAAAACAACCTGGACTACTTGAGCAGCTTCACGAGGATTTCGCGGGCGCGGTCGCCGTCGAGCTTGACCGCGACGCGGCGGAGGCGCTGGATCGGGTCGGTCTCCTCGCGCGTCACTTCGCCGGCGAGCATCGTGTCGGCGACGCGCGCCTCGATGCGGCGGGGCATCGAGCTTCCGAAGTGGCGGAGGAATTCGTCCGCCTCGCCGGCGACGACGAGCGAATCGGCGGAGAGCTCGGCGAGGCTGCAGAGCACGGCGACGCCGTCCCCGCCCGCGAGCTGGCAGGGGAGGCGGCGGAGGCGCTGGACGCGCCAGCGGTCGATGCGGATGAAGGCGTTGACGAGGCGCTGCGCGGAGAGGGGCGAGGGGATCACCGCGGCCACCTGGCCCGCGCAGGGCACCTGGACGGGAACGCCCGCGAGCACCACGGGCAGGTTGGGGAACTCGCGCTCGACGTGCTCGGCCATCTCCGCGGGCGCGCCGCTGGGGCCGAAGACGAGGATGTCGAAGAGGCCCGTTTCGAGCTTGAGGATCGCCTCCTCGGGCTCGGTGGAAATCGCGGCCCGGTGCTTCTGCGTGAGGAGCAGCGACTTCACTAGGTGACACACCGACATGGGCGCGTCGTAGATCAGGACGTTCATCCCGGGCCTCCGTTTCCTGACACTGTCTCTCCGTCAGATTTATCGGCAGAATCCCGGATCGGCCGCAGAGGCTGCGTGCAGATATTTCCGGTCGATCGACGGCCGCTGCGATTTCGCGCGCGTGTCAAGATGGGACGCAAAATTCCATTTCGAAGCCCCTCGGCGAGCATATTAAGAAAACACCATATATGGGGGGTGGGGCGGGTGGGGGCCCTAGGACATGTAGCATTTGGCATGTCCTGTGTGGGCGGCCTTTTTCGCCGGTTCCGACCCTCTGATTTTTTCTTGCTTTGCAGGGGTCGTGTGATAGGCTACATCCGACGGCTGACCGGGTCAGCCGCTTTTTTGTCCGGATAGGTGGGACAAAGTGGGTGTCGGTGGGCTTCGATAGAGCAGAATAGAAGGTAATCCCTGTGTTTCTAGGCGAGTTCACCCACGCGATCGACGAAAAGAATCGGCTGGTTCTTCCCTCCAAATTCCGTGCTTTTGTCACCGACGTCGAGGACAAGAAGGGCTTCTTCGTGGTGGCCAGCCCCGTCTCCGGCGAACACTGCCTCCGGCTCTACACCCGGACCGGATGGAAGCTGGTTGAATCGAAGCTCCGGGCCGAAGCGAACAAGGCGAAGGATCCCGCCCGCTACATGCGGTTCTTCGCGTCGCGGGGCGAGTTCTGCAGCCTCGACGCCCAGAGCCGGCTGGTGCTCCCGCTGAAGCTGATGGAGTACGCGGGCCTCAAGAAAGACGTGCTCATGGTCGGCAACGTGGATTGGATCGAAGTCTGGAACGTGGGCGAATACCGGGCGGCGACGGAGAGCTTGGACGAGGAGATCGGCGATCGCAGCCGTGCGATGTGGCCGAACCCCGAGTCGAAAGACTAGCGCGGTCCCCGGACGAGAGAGGAGGGGGTCATGGCAGGAGAAGGGGGGAAGGACTCTTTCGAGGTGGTCAAAGAGTTCCTGGCGGGGCTGGGCGATCGGCGGCCTCGGCGTGACGAGGCGGAGCAAATCGCGACGGCCCTGGCGGACATCTACCAGCGGCTCATGCGTGTGCGGTCGATCGCGCCCTCGGTGGACGTGAGCGAGCGCATGTGGGAGCTGATGGCGTTGGTCGGGCTGAAGGCGAAGCCCGTGCGCTCCGCGTCGTTCCGGAGCGCGGCAAGCTTCCTGTAGATCGAGGGAGCCGGACGCGAGCGTCCCGGCGAGGTGAGGGCCGATGGGTGGGAGGGGCAAGGTTGTCCGGAGAGAGGGGGGAGCCCTGCGCACCGTTCAACTCACCTCATCAGGGCGCTCGTTTGCAGCACCAGCCTGTTCTTTGTCGTGAGGTGATCGACCTGCTCCGGCCGCGGCCGGGCGGCGTCTACGTGGACGCGACGCTCGGCCTGGGAGGGCATGCGGAGCAGATCGCGCGCCGGGGAGGCCGGGTCGTCGGCATCGAATGGGACGACGACGCGGCGGCGCGGGCGGCCGAGAGACTCGGTCCGTCCGCGACGATCGTCCGCGACAGTTACGCGAACCTCCCGCTGATCCTTGAAAGTCTGAAACTGGCCGTCGTGGACGGCATCCTGCTCGACCTGGGCGTCTCATCGCTTCAATTCGACACCGCTTCGAGGGGGTTCAGCTTCCAGCGCGAAGGTCCTCTGGACATGCGCATGTCGCCGCAGATCCCGAGGACGGCGCGCGAGCTGATCCAAGGCTCTGGAGAGAGGGACTTGGAGATGATCTTCCGGGAGTACGGCGAAGAGCCGCGCGCCCGCAAGATCGCGGCAGCGATCGTGAGAGCAAGGGGGGAGCCGGGGAGCGACATCCTGGAATCGACCCGGGCGCTGGGTGATTTCGTCGAACGCCTCCTGGGGAGGCGGGGGCGGACTCATCCCGCGACCCGGGTCTTCCAGGCCCTTCGGATCGCCGTCAACGGGGAGCTGGAAAACCTCAAGAAGTTCCTGGAAGTATTCGATAGATATCTGGGGAGCGGCGCGAGGGGCGCCGTGATCTCCTTCCACTCGCTGGAGGACCGCCTGGTGAAGCGGGCCTTCAAGGAAAAGGCGGCGGGCGGGGGGATGCGGATCGTGACGAAGAAGCCGGTCCGCGCGGCGCGCAGCGAGGTCCTGGACAACCAGCGCGCCCGCAGCGCGAAGCTGCGCGTCATCGAAAAATTGTAGTCGTCCGCCTTCGCGGACCGGAAGGTTCGCTTCGGCGGGACAAGGGCCTGGTCCTGGAGAGGGACGGGTTGGTTCGGGGGGAAGCATCGTGAAGGCTGTTCGCGCGTCTCTCATCGTCGTCATCCTGCTCAATCTCGCCCTGCTGGCCGTCTCCGGCCCGCTCCGCGCCACCCTCTCCCGCTACGACCTGGCCCGCAAGCAGAGCGAACTCCGGAAGCTCGCGGTCGAGAACCGCGCGCTGCTCGGAACCGTCGCCCAGTCCCGGCGCCCCGACCGCGTCGCCGCCCGCGCCGCGTCGATGGGCATCAGCCTCCACGCGATCGAGAACGAAGCCCTGGCCGGCGCGCCGCCGAATGGTCCGAAGCCCGTGCCGTCCGCGCCGCGCCATTAGGAAACTCCCGGGGGTAGTGTGGATCAGTCCTCGCGCCGCCGCGCCGCCGTCCTTCACGTCTTCTTCTGCGTCATCTTCCTCAGCCTGATCACCCGCCTCTACTGCGTGCAGATCCGGGCCCACGAGAGGCAGCTCGGCCTGCGCGACGCGCAGACCCGGGGCACCCTGACCGTGGACACGCCGCCCGGGACCATCTACGACAAGAACGGCCAGATCCTCGCCGTCTCCACGCCCACCAAGGCCGTCTGGGTGAACCCCTCGGTCATCGCCGACAAGGAAGCGGCCGCGAAGGCCCTCGCCCCGGTGCTCGGGATGATCGAGCCGCTGCTGCTCGACCAGCTGTCCGGCCGCCACGGCCGCAAGTTCACCCTGCTCAAGCACCGCCTGACGCCCGGGGAGATCGCCGGCGTCGAGCGGCTTCTGACCCTGCCGCCCTTCAGCCGGAAGGACAAGCGGGACAGCGAGGTGAAGCTGGGCTTCAAGACCGAGTACCAGCGCGTGTATCCCCAGGGCTCGAAGCTCGCCGCCGTGCTCGGCCACGACAGCCTCGAGCCCGGCCAGAAGGAGGGCCTGGAGCGGTCGCTGTCGCAGTTCCTGGACCAGCCGGCGCGCACGATCCACATCTCCCGCGACGGCAAGCAGCAGATCCTCGGCACGGGCGATCTGGATCTCGACAGCACCCAGGCGGTCCTGACGATCGACCTCCTGCTCCAGAACATCGTCGAGGAGGAGCTCGAAGCGGCCTGCGCCGAGCACCATCCGAAGTGGGCCGTCGCCGTGGTCATGAACCCCCGCACGGGCGAGATCCTCGCCCTCGCGAACCGTCCCACCTACGATCCCAACAAGCCCGGCGAGGCGCGGGCCGAGGCCCGCCTCAACCGCGTCGTCACCTTCCCCTACGAGCCCGGATCGACGCTCAAGCCCTTCACCTGCGCCTATGCGCTCGACCTGGGCCTCATCCGGCCCGAGACGATGATCGACTGCGAGAACGGCCTCTGGCATCACGGGCCGCGCACGCTGCACGACCACCACCCCTACGCGAAGATCACGCTCGCCGACGTCATCAAGTTCTCCTCGAACATCGGCGCCGCGAAGGTCGGCGCGCTGACGCTGGGCCAGAAGCGGCTCTACGAGTGCATGAAGCGCTGGGGCTTCGGCGAGCGGTCGGGCGTCGACCTGCCGGCCGAGGACTCCGGCCTGCTCTTCCCGCTGTCGAAGTGGACGATCTACTCGGAGACTTCGGTCCCCATGGGCCACGAGATCTCGGTGACCCCGCTCCAGCTCTGCGCGGCGATGTCCGCGATCGCCAACGGCGTCACCCTCTACCGGCCTTACGTCGTCCGCCGGGTGTCGTCGACCGGCGGGGCCCTGATCGTCGACAACGGGCCCCAGGCGGTCCGCCGGGTGATCGGCGAGAAGTCCTCGAAGGAGATGATCGAGATCCTGGAAGGGGTCGTGAAGGAAGGCACCGGCAAGAAGGCCGCGGTCGCCGGCGTCCGGGTGGCGGGCAAGACCGGCACGTCGCAGAAGATCGATCCGCGGACCAAGCAGTACACGCACGAGAAGTACATCGCGTCCTTTGTCGGGTTCGCGCCCGCGGACGACGCGAAGCTCTGCATCGCCGTGGTCCTGGATGAGCCCCAGGGGGGCTCGTACTACGGCGGCGCGGTGGCCGCGCCGGTGGTGGGGAAGATCATCCAGCGCGGCCTGGTCCACGCGAAGTAGGTACCAGGGACCAGGGACGAGGTACCAGGAGAGGCTCCTGGTACTTGGTCCTTGGTACTTGGTACGGTGATAGGAGAGGGGGATTCATGTCGACCGAGGGTCGGCGTTCCGTGCCCGCCTGGCTGCGGCACATCTACCTGCACACCGGACGCGTCTGGTATCCACGTCGGAAAGAGGGGGGCAAGATGGGCGTCAAACTCAGCGATCTTCTCGAGTCGTTCCCGGGCGAGCGGGTGAACTTCCGCGAGGCCGAGATCCGCGCGATCACCTGCGACTCCCGCTCCGTCACGAGCGGCTCCGTCTTCGTCGCGGTGCCGGGAAACAAGCAGGACGGCAACGCGTTCATCGACGACGCCATCCGCCGCGGAGCGAGCGCGATCGTCTCCGAGAAGGTCATCACGAGCTGCCCGGTGCCCGTGATCC
>JACQFK010000027.1 GCA_016200125.1 Planctomycetota bacterium | reverse complement strand
GTCTGCCAGGGCGAGGCCTTCGACCAGGTCGTCGACCTGCTGCGCGTCCTGAAGTCGGGCCGGCCTCGTCCTGAGGAGAAGCTTTCCGGCGTCTCCTGGCTCGAGGGGGATCGCGCGGTCGTCGGCGGGCGCCGCGCGCTCATCCGCACTCCGGATTCGCTGCCGGTCGCCGCCTGGGACCTGATGCCGATGGACCGCTACCGCGCCCACCACTGGCACTGCTTCGACCGCCTCGACCGGCGCCAGCCCTACGCGAGCCTCTACACCAACCTCGGCTGCCCCTACACCTGCTCGTTCTGCAACGTCAACGCGGTGGCGGGGCAGGCGAACTTCCGCGCGCGGACGCCGGAGCACGTCGTGGAGGAGATCGATCTCCTGGTGAAGAAGTACGGCGTCTCGAACCTGCGGATCGTGGACAACGTGTTCACGATCAAGCCGGAGCTCGTCGAGAAGCTCTGCGACCTGATCATCAAGCGCGGCTACGACCTCAACCTGTGGGCCTACTGCCGCGTGGAAACGGTGAAGAACCCCGAGCTGACGCGGAAGATGAAGAAGGCGGGCGTGAACTGGATCGCCTACGGCATCGAAGCCGCCGACGACAAGGTGCGCGACGCCGTGGACAAGGGTTCGTCCCAGGCGGCGATCGACCGGGCGATCGAGCTGACGCGGCAGGCGGGAATCAACATCGTCGGCAACTTCATCTTCGGCCTGCCCGAGGACAGCCAGAAGACCATGCAGGAGACCTACGACATGGCGAAGACCTACCTGTTCGAGTACGCAAACTTCTATGCCGCGATGGCCTATCCCGGCACGGAACTGCACGAGCAGGCGAAGCGGGAAGGGATCCAGCTGCCGGCGACCTGGAAGGGCTACGGCCAGTACTCCGAAGAGGCGCTTCCGATGTCGACGAAATACCTCACTCCGGCTGAAGTTCTGCGTTTCCGCGACCGGGCCTTCGTCGACTACACGTCGGATCCCGCCTACCTGTCGCTCGTGCGGAGGAAGTTCGGCGAACCGGCGGTGGACTTTCTCCAGTCCCTGCTGAAGATCAAGCTGCGCCGCCGTCTGCTCGAACCCGCCGCGGGGAACTAGCGGGCAGGAACGCTCGGCAGGCGCTGCGAAAGAATGCGGGTTCGGGCGGACTTTTCCGGGCCGACCGCGGGATCCGGAGCCGGGCCTCCCTTGGCCCCGGGCTTGCTCAATCTCCCTCGATGGGCAGAACCCGTATCGTCATCCTGGGGGCCGCGGGAAGGGACTTCCACAATTTCAACGTCGTCTTCCGGGAGGACGTCACGGTCGAGGTCGTGGCCTTCACGGCGGCCCAGATCCCGGGCATCGAGGATCGCCGCTATCCTCCCGACCTCGCGGGCCCGCTCTACCCCGAGGGCATTCCGATCCTTCCGGAGTCGCGCCTCGCGGAACTGATCCGCGAGCGCCGCATCGACCAGGCCGTCTTCTCGTACAGCGACGTCTCGCACGAGGACGTCATGCACAAGGCCTCCATCGTCGTGGCGGCGGGGGCGGACTTCCGCCTTCTCTCCGCGCGGTCGACCATGATCAAGTCGAAGAAGCCGGTCATTTCGCTCTGCGCCGTGCGGACGGGCAGCGGCAAGAGTCCCGCCGCGCGCAGGATCGCGGCCCTGATCCGCTCCCGGGGGCGCCGGGTCGGGGTGATCCGGCACCCGATGCCCTACGGCGACCTCTCGCGGCAGGCCGTGCAGCGCTTCGTGACGGCGCGAGATCTCGCCGAGGCAAACTGCACGATCGAGGAGCGCGAGGAGTACGAGCCGCACCTGGCGGCGGGCGGGATCGTCTACGCGGGGGTCGACTACGAGAAAATCCTGCGCCTCGCCGAGGCCGAGGCCGACGTGATCCTCTGGGACGGCGGGAACAACGACACCTCGTTCTATGCGCCGGACCTGGAGATCGTGGTGCTCGATCCTCACCGCGCCGGCCACGAGCGGTCCTACTACCCCGGCGAAGTGAACTTCCTGCGCGCCGGCGTCTTCCTGCTCAACAAGGTCGACTCGGCCGATCCGGCCCTCGTCGACGCGGTGCTGCGGAACGCCCGCGCCTTCAATCCGCGCGCGAAGATCATCCGCTGCGCGATGCCGGTGACCGTGGACCAGCCCGAGCGGATCCGCGGGAAGCGGGTGCTGGTGATCGAGGACGGCCCCACCCTCACCCACGGCGGGATGGCCTTCGGCGCGGGCGTCCTGGCCGCGCGGAAGCACGGCGCCGCTGAAATCGTCGATCCCCGCCCGCAGGCGGTCGGATCGATCGCCGACGCCTTCGCCCGCTATCCCCACCTGGACAAGGTCCTGCCCGCACTGGGCTACGGCGCGGCGCAGATCCGGGAGCTGGAGGAGACGATCCGGCGCGTGGCCTGCGACCTGGTCCTCATCGCCACGCCGGTCGATCTTCGCAGGCTGCTGACGATCGACCGCCCCGCCTGCCGCGTCTCCTACGAGCTGGAGGAGATCGGCAAGCCCGACCTCGGCGACGTGATCGGAGACTTCCTGCGAGGGCTCGAGAATCGTGGCTGAGCGGATCGTCGTCGCGCTGGGCGGCCACGCGCTGCTCAAGCCCGGCCAGTCCGGCGCCGTCGAAGAGCAGCGCGCGAACCTCCGGGAGGCGCTGCGCGGGGTGGCCCGCCTCGCGCGCGACGGCCACCGGATCGCGCTGACCCACGGGAACGGCCCGCAGGTCGGCCACATCCTGACCCGCGTGCGGGCGGCCCGGGGGAAGGCCTACGATCTCCCCCTCGACGTCTGCGTGGCCCAGTCGCAGGGCGAGACGGGCTACCTCATCCTCCAGGCGCTCGAGGAGCTCCGGATTCCGGCCGTGGCGGCCCTGACGATGGTGTCGATCGATCCCCACGACCCCGCCCTCTCGAAGCCGACGAAGCCGGTCGGACCCGCCCTGAGCGCGGAAGAAGCCGAGGAGCTCCGGCGCCGGGGAGCGGCGGTGAGGGAGGATCCCGGGCGCGGACTCCGCCTCCTCGTCCCTTCGCCGCGGCCGAAACGGATTCTGGGCCTCGAGCCCTTCCGGAGCCTCTTCGAACAGGGGGTCGTGGTCGTGCTGGCCGGCGGCGGCGGAATCCCGGTCGTCGAGACCCCGGGACCTCCGGAAGGCGTGGCGGCGGTGATCGACAAGGACTTCGTGGCCGCCGAGCTGGGGATCCTGCTGCGGGCCGGCCGCCTGCTCAGCCTGACCTCGGTGGAGCGCGTGAAGCTCCATTTCCGCGAGGCCGGCGAGACGGACCTGGAACGGATGACGCCGTCGGAGGCGGAGCGCCGCCTGGCGGAAGGCCATTTCCACGAAGGGACGATGAGGCCCAAGATCGAAGCCGCCCTCCGCTTCCTCGGCGCGGTGCCGGGCGGCTGCGTCGACATCAGCACGCCCGAACGGGCCCTGGACGCCTGGGACGGCCGCGCCGGCACCCGGATTTCCTGAGCGGCGCCGGCGTCCCATGTCTCGGTGAGTGAATCGAAAGCAAAGGAGTCTCTCCGCATCCTCCTCCTCAGCATCGCCGCCGCCGCGGTCTACGGGATCCTCCACGACCAGGTCACGGCCCGGGTCTGCGTCGAGTACTTCAGCGTCGGCCATCCGCGGCTCTTCCCGACGGAATCGCCGACCCTGCTCGCCTTCGGCTGGGGGATCGCCGCCACGTGGTGGGTGGGGCTGATCCTGGGGATCCTCCTGGCGCGGAGCGCCCGGGCCGGGAGCGCGCCGCCGCTTGCCGCGCGCATGGGCCTCGTCGCGCTGGCAGCGGGCCTCGCCGGCTACCATGCCACGCGGAGCGGGGTTTACGCGCTCCCCCCGTTCCTGGCGGAGCGGCTTCCGGCCTCGGCGCAGCCGGGCTTCGTCGCCGACCTGTTCGCCCACCAGGCGTCCTACGCCTCGGGAGGGCTGGGAGGCCTGGTCCTCTGCGCGTGGACGCTTCGGCGCCGGCTCCGCTCTAGGGAGCGGTCGACTCGAAGCCGTCGTAGTGGATGATCTGGCTGCCGAGGGTCTCGAAGCGGAAGGGGACGTGGAGGAACTTGTCGAGCTTCGCGCGGATCCGGGGGTGGTCCTCGGGACGGGCGAAGAAGAGCAGGAAGCCGCCGCCGCCCGCGCCCAGGATCTTGCCGCCGATCGCGCCCGCGGAGCGGCCCGCCTCGTAGATCGAGTCGATCTCGGGCGTCGAG
Organism: Planctomycetota bacterium; assembly: GCA_016200125.1. Next base: position 7,111 of record JACQFK010000027.1, on the reverse strand, counting down.
ACGCGCGTGCTGAGCTTCCGCTTGAGCAGCCAGTTCTCGTGGAGGAGGCGGCCGAAGTCGGCGAGGTCGCCGTCGCCCTTCAGGATCCCCGTCGCCGTCTCGACCATCTGGTACATCCGGCCCAGCTCTGCGGCCCGTTCCGCGGTCTTCCGGACCTGCTCGGCGGCGATCTCCGAGGCCGTCCGCGTGAAGCCGGTGAAGACGAGCATGCAGTGGGCCTGGAGCGCGACCAGGCGGTCCTTCTTGAGGATCAGCGGCGAGACGCTGAAGGTGTCGTCGGGCGCGAAGTCGATCCGGTTGAGCCCGCCGTGGGCCGTGATCACCTGGTCCTGCGCGCCGACGGTCTCGCCCAGCACGTCGTGCTCGAGGTGGATCGCGTCGCGCGCGAGCTGCATCTTGCTCGCCATCTGCCCGCGGAAGGCGTAGAGGGCGTGGAGCAGGCCGACCGTGAAGGTGGAGCTCGATCCCAGGCCCGTCCGCGCGGGCAGGTCGCCGTCGTGGTGGATCTCGACGCCGTCCTCGATCTTCAGGAACTGCAGGGCCGCGCGCACCGCGGGGTGCTGGATCTCGGCGGTCGATTTCACGAGCTCGATCTTCGAGTAGAGGATGCGGGACTTGTACTCGAAGAAGGGCGGCAGGGGGCGGCAGGAGATGTAGCAGTACTTGTTGATCGAGGTCGCCAGCACCGCGCCGCCGTGCTCCCGGTACCAGGCGGGGTAGTCGGTCCCGCCGCCGAAGAAGGAGATCCGGAAGGGGGTGCGGCTGATGATCATCGGCTCCTCGTCTTCTGGAAGAACGCCGCGGACGCAGCGTACGATTCGGGCGTCCCGATGTCCATGAAGGGGAATTCCCCGGGCTCGCCGAAGAATCGCTTCCCGATCAGCGAGGGAAAGGTCTCGCGCTCCAGAGAGACGGGGCGGCCCGCGGGGATCTCCTCGACCACCGCGCGGTCGAGGACGTAAACGCCGGCGTTGATCAGCCCCGGCCCCGCTTCGCCTTTCTCCGAGAACTGCAGGACCGCGCCGTCCTCGTCGATCTCGACCCGGCCGTAGCGCGAGGCATCGTCCACGCCGGCCAGCAGCATCATCGCCCGCGCCTTCCGGAGCTCGTGCAGCGCGGCCAGGAGCCGGAGATCGACGGCGGCATAGGAGTCGCCGTTCAGGACGAGGAAGCGGCCGCCGTGCAGGGCGGGCAGGGCGGCCCGCAGGGCGCCGCCGGTTCCCAGCGGCGACGGCTCGACCGAGGTCCCGAGTCCCTCCTGCCGGGCGAAGTCGCGGAAGGCCTCGGGCTTGTAGCCGAGGGCGAGGACGATCCGCCGCGCGCCGGCCTCGCGGACCTGGTCGAGGAGATAGGCGAGGAAAGGGCGGCCGTTCACGGGGCGGAGCGGCTTGGGGATGTCCTCGGGCAGCGACTGGAGGCGCGTCCCCCGTCCGCCCGCGAGGATGAGGACGTCAGGCGTTTCCATACTCGCCCGGCGGGAGGATCTGGTAGGCCCGGATCAGCTCCCGGATGCCGTCGTCGAGGGAGAATCTCGGCTTGAAGCCGGTCCTCTCGACCTTCTCGTTGGAGACGATGTAGTCGCGCTGGTCGGGATCCTTCCCGACGGCCGCCTCCAGGAACGTGAAGCGCGGGAGCTGAAGCTTGATCTTCTCGCAGAGCTCCTTCTTGGAGAGATTGGCGTCGCTGAGGCCGACGTTGTAGGGTCCGCCGGCCATCGCGTCGTAGTTGGCCAGCCCGTGGAGGAAGGCGCGGGCGACGTCGCGGACGTGGATGAAGTTGCGCTTCGCGTGGGCCTCGTAGAGCACGATCGCGCCGTCGCGCAGGGCCCGCTGGACGAAGTCGTTGACGAGCAGGTCGGTCCTCATCCGCGGGGACGCGCCGAACACCGTCGCGAGCCGGAAGGAGATCGTGCCGCCCGCGTCGAGGACGGCCTTCTCGGCCTCGACCTTGGTCCGCCCGTAGAGGGAGAGGGGCTTGAGGGGCGACTCCTCGGTGCAGAACTTGTCCTTCTGGCCGATCCCGTAGCCGCTGTTGGTGCAGGGGAAGAGGATCCGCTGGCGCGGCGAGCGCAGCTTGAGCAGGCTGCGGATCGCGTCGAGGTTCGTCGTGCGGGCGGCGACCGGATCGGCGTCGCAGACCGGCATCCCCACGAGCGCGGCGAGCGGGATCAGGACGTCGGCGTCCTTGACCAGGGGGGCGAGCGTCGCCTCCTCGCGCGCGTCGCCGCGGACGACGCGGAGGCGCTCGTCGGCGCAGCACTCGAGGAGGCTCGCCTGCCGGTAGCGGAAGTTGTCCAGCACGGTGACCGCGTGGCCCTCCGCAAGCAGCGCGGGGACGAGGATCGAGCCGAGGTAGCCCGCGCCGCCGGTGACGAGGATCTTCTGGCCCATTACTTTGTCCTCCGTCCGGCGACGAAGGACTTCAGGGTGTCGGCGACGTAGGCGCGCGCGGCCGCGTCGACGTGCTGGTGGTTTCCGAAGGTGAAGCCGTTCTTCATGATGTCGTTCGCGTGCGGCAGATCGCCCACGACGCGATGGGGGTGGCGCTTGATCGCCGGCTGGACCGCGATGTTCCCCGCGTTGAGCGGCCGCATCTCGATGCCGCGCGACTGGAGGTGGCCCATCAGCTCCCGCGCCGTGAAGGGCGCGCCCGGCTTCACCCGCATGGGGAAGCCGAACCAGGAGCTGTTCCCGCGGGGCGTCACGCTCACGAAGTCGAAGAACTCCGAGAGGGAGGCCAGCTCCTTCAGCCAGTACTGAGCGTTGTCGGCGCGGATGCGGATGAAGCGGTCGAGTTTGCGCAGCTGGGCGGAGCCCATCGCGGCCTGCGGCTCCGTGGCCCGGAGGTTGTAGCCGAGATTCACGAAGAGGAACTTCGCGTGGATGTCCGGGTTCGCGTCGAGGTGCTTCTTCGGCCGCTCCATCTCGCGGGTCCAGCCGTGGGCCCGCAGGGCGCGCATCGTCTCGGCCAGCTCGAAGTCGTCGGTCACCACCATCCCGCCTTCGAGGGTGGTGATGTGGTGCGAGTAGTAGAAGCTGAAGGTGCCGGCGCGGCCGAAGGACCCGACGTGGCGGCCGCCGTAGGTCGCGCCGAGCGACTCGCAGGAATCCTCGAGGACCGTGAGGTTGTGCTTCTTCGCGATCTCCAGGATCGCGTCCATGTCGCAGGGATTGCCGTAGATGGGCACGGGCATGATCGCGCGCGTCTTCGGGCCGATCGCGCGGGCGATCCCGGCGGGGTCGAGGTTCAGCGTCCGGAGGTCGGGATCGACGATCACCGGGACGAGCTGGTGCTGGATGAGCGGCCAGACGGTGGTCGACCAGCAGAGGGCGGGGACGATCACCTCGTCGCCCGGCTTGAGGCGGTCGGCGGTCGCGTCGTCGGCCAGCCCCGCGACCGCAAGCAGGTTCGCGGAGGAGCCGGAATTGACCATGACGGCGTGGCGGTGGCCGAAGCGCGCGGCGAACTCCTGCTCGAACTTCCGGACCTTGGGGCCCAACGTGACTTCCGTCTTGAGGAGGCACTGGAGGACCTCCCAGATCTCCTCGGCGTCGTAGGTCGCCTCGTGCAGCTTGACGACGGGGTTCGAGGGATCGAAGGGCCGCGGCGCCGACTCCTTCCAGGCGGCTTCGAGGGCGGTCTTGAGGTTGGAGGTGTCCACTCAGAAGGGTCCTTTGAAGTTGAGCACCTCGGCCGCCTCCTCCGCCGCCGGCCAGAGCCGGGGGGCGCCGCGGACGAGTTCGTGCGCGGCGGCCGCGATCTTCGACGCGTCGGGGTAGAAGGCGTTCTCGAGGTTGCGCGTGGTCGGGCAGTTCACGGGGGCGAAGCCCAGGCGGCCGGCCCTGATCCTGCGGTCCGCCTCCGCGGCCTGGGCGAGGATCTCCGCACTCGCGCCGCAGAAGGTCCAGCCGTTCTCGACGACCAGCAGGCGGCCCGTGCGCGCGGCGGAATCGAGGATCGTCTTCGTGTCGAGCGGCTTGAGCGAGACGCAGTCGATGACCTCGGCGTCGATGCCCGCCTGCCGGAGCAGCGCGCGGGCGCGGAGGCATTCGACGTTGGCGTAGGAGACGCCCACGAGGGTAAGGTCCTTCCCTTCGGCGAGGACGCGGGCCTTGCCGAAGGGGACCGTGTAGGGGGCCTCGGGGACGGGCCCCTTCTGGCCGTGGAGCAGGCGGTGCTCGACGAACATGACGGGATCGTCCTGGCGCAGGCTCTGGAGCAGCAATCCCTTGGCGTCCTGCGGCGTGGTGGGCGCGACGACGCGAAGCCCGGGGACGTGCATGAAAAGCGGATAGAGCGCCTGGGAGTGCTGGGCCCCCTGCCCCCAGCTGCGGCCGATCACGGAGCGGACGACGATCGGAGTCGACACCTGCCCGCCGTACATGTAGCGCGCCTTCGCGGCGATGTTGATGATCTGGTTCATCGCCAGCAGGAGGAAGTCCATCCGGATGTGGACGTGGATCGGGCGGTAGCCCGCGAGCGCCATCCCGATGGCCACGCCGGTCATCGCATCTTCCGACAGCGGCGTGTCGAAGCAGCGGGCGGGGCCGAATTTCCGGTGGAGCCCCATCGTCGTGCCGTAGGTGCCCTTGAAGTCGTCCACGCCGATGCCGAAGACGACGACCTTCGGATTGGCCGTCATCTCCTGCTCGGTGGCCTCGAGCAGCGCGTCCGAGTAGGTCAGGATCCGGTCATTCGGCATAGACATCCGTGTGCAGTTCCTTGAGGTCCGGGAAGGGGCTCTTCTCGGCGAACTCGAAGGCGTCGCGGATCTCCCCCTCCACGGCCCGCTCGATGCGCGTCCGCGCCTCCGGGGACAGGCGCGCGCCCATCGCGCGGACCGGGTCGCTCTTCTTCCACGGCTCGGCCTCCTCGGGCTTCCGGTAGCCGCGGTCGAAGTCGTCGTTGGGGCCGACGTGCTCCTTCATCCGGTAGGTCATGCACTCGACGAAGCGCGGGCCGGCGCCGCTGCGGCGCAGCTCGTCCAGCGCGGCGGCGATCCGCGTCCGGACGGCGAGCGCGTCGTTCTCCTCGATCCGCTCCGCGGCCATCCCGTAGGTCCGGGCCCGCTCGCAGAGGTTGTCCGAGGCGTGGCGCGAGAGGTGATGGGAGTGGATCGCGTAGTGGTTGTTCTCGCAGACGAAGAGGACCGGCAGCTTCTGTACGGCGGCCCAGTTCAGGCTCTCGTGGAAGGCCCCCTCGTCGACCGCGCCGTCGCCGAACATGCTCACGACGAGGCGGTCGGATCTTTCGAGCCGCAGCGCGTAGGCGTAGCCCACCGCGTGGGGGATCGTGGTGCCCACGATGGCGGAGGCGCCCATGGAGCCGGCGTCGAGGTCGATGAGGTGCATCGATCCGCCCTTGCCCTTGGCGCAGCCCGTGGCCTTGCCGTAGAGCTCGGCCATCATGCGCCGCAGGTCGCCGCCCTTGGCGAGGTAGGTCGCGTGGTCCCGGTAGGTGCCGAAGAGGATGTCGTCCTTCCGCAGCGGGTCGCAGACGCCCACCGCGACGGCCTCCTGACCGATGGAGAGGTGGACGGGGCTCTTGATCTTGTCGGTCGGATAGATCCGGGCGACCTCCTCTTCCACGCGGCGGATGCGGAAGAGGGAGCGGTAGAGGCGCTCGATCAGTTCTGGTTCAGGTACCATTCGTAGGTCCGGCGGAGGCCCTCCTGGAGCGAGGTTCGGGACGACCAGCCCAGGCTCCGCATCCGGGAGGAATCGAGCACTTTCTCGGGAGCGCCGTCCGGCTTGCTGGGGTCGAAGGTCAGGGCGCCGCGGTAGCCCACGAGGGAGCCGATGGTCTCGGCGAGCTCCCGCACGCTGACGCCCCGTCCGGAGCCGACGTTGATCGGCGTCCGGGGCAGGGGGTCCGGGAGATTCATGAGCAGCACGCAGGCCTCGGCGAGGTCGTCCACGTAGAGGAACTCGCGCACCGGGCGGCCGCTGCCCCAGACCGTCACCGAGGGCTGGGAGCGCTGCTCGTGGACGCGGCGGAGCAGGGCGGGGAGCACGTGGGAGCTCTCGAGGTCGAAGTTGTCGTGCGGCCCGTAGAGCGTGGCGGGGATCACGGTGAGGAACTGCGCGCCGAACTGCCGGTTGTAGGCCTCGCACATCGCGTAGCCGGCGAACTTGGAGGCGGAGTAGGCCTCGCTGGTCCGCTCCATCGGCCCCGTGAAGAGCGCCTCCTCCTTCATCGGCTGGGGGCACTCGCGGGGGTAGAGGCAGGAACTGCCGAAGAAGATGAGCCGCTTCACGCCCGAGAGGTGGGCGGCGTGAAGGACGGAGGTCTGGACCAGCAGGTTCTCGCGGATGAAGTCGGCGGGCTGGGACTCGTTGGCGCGGATGCCGCCGACTCGGGCGGCGGCGAGGAAGACGTAGTCGGGCTTCTCCCGGCGGAAGAACTCCTCGACGGCCTCGCGGCCGGTGAGGTCGAGCTCCTGCCGCGTCCGGAGGACCAGGCGGGAGTACCCGGCGGCGCGCAGGCGCTTCACGAGCGCGGAGCCGACGAGGCCGCGGTGGCCCGCGACGTAGATGGAGGAGGTCGCTTCCATGAGACGGTGGATTGTACCACGGGAGGTCGCGGTTGTCTTGACGGTCCCGTCCCCTGCCCGTAGGGTACGCAGATGCATCCGCGTCCCCGCGAATCGCTCCTGCGGCTCAAGAAGAACCGGATCCTGACGCACATCTTCCGGGAGGGGGAGGCCTCGCGGTTCGCAATCGCCCACCGTCTCAACATCAACGCCTCGATGGTGGGGAAGTACGTCGACGAGTTCCTGCGCCAGGGACTGCTGCTGGAGGACGCGCGCCGGGGGAGCCGCCGGGGCCGCGTCCCCGTTGCGCTGCGGCTCAACCCCCGGCACGGCTGCTTTCTCGGGATCGACTTTGAGGCGCTCCGCACCCGGGCGGTGCTTACCGATTTCGCCGGCGGGACGCTTCTGAGGCGCGAGGTGCCGTTTCCCCCCGGGGTCGGCCGCGCGAGGATGATGGAGACGATCCTGGCGACGGCGAAGTCGCTGGCCCGCGAGGCGGGCCGCCGCCGGCTGCTTTCCGTGGGCGTGGCCGCTCCCGGTCTCGTCGACGCCGCGGCGGGCCGCGTGGTCCGCTACCCG
>JACQFK010000566.1 GCA_016200125.1 Planctomycetota bacterium | reverse complement strand
GGGGGGGCGAACGGTCGGGAGGAGTTCGTCATGAGACAAGCCGCTCTCGCGCTGCTGATCCTCGCCGGCTGCGGGCACCCGGACCCTCCGCCGTCGCCGGCGAAGCCCGATCGCAAGTTCAGAGCGGACGACCGGACGAAGTTCCTGCTCTCGGCCCTATTCGACGGATTGCTCGAGGATTTCCCCGACCCGGCGATCTTCCAGCCGATCCTCAAGGAGGAGGACAAGTACTTCGTCGCGAAATGCCTGATCTGCTGGCCGGTGACCGACGGCCTCAAGGCCTACCTCAAGGCGCGGGAGAGCTGGCGATATCCGAGCGAAAACGTCTCGAAGTTCCCCCAGGAGATCAAGGACGGCCTGACGAATCCCGACCGGGCTGCGCGACTCAAGGCGATCGAAGCGATGGTGGAACGCTACGTCGCGCGCCGCTTCGAAACTTCGGGGATGACGTCGGGCGAAAAGCAATCGATGAAGTCCTGGCTCATCATGGGGAAGAAGTACGGCATGTCGGTGAAAGAGGAATCCTTCGGCGACTTCTGCCCCTCCTGCAACGGCGCCACCAAGTAGCGCGAGAAAACAAACTGGACGTTTTCTCGTCGAATTTCTAACTTCTCCCCGGCCGGGTCCGCGCTATACTTCCCCCAATCGGTTGATCAGGAGAAGGCGGGCCCATGGCGCTCTGGGACAAGCTGTTCAACAAGAAGAAGGATGAGGGTCCGGCCAAGCTCAACCCCATCGTCCAGAAGAGCCCCGCTCCCACGGCCCCGCCCCGCGTTTCCGCCGCCAGGCCCGTCCCCAAGCCTGCTCCGCCCGCGGCCAAGCCTGCGCCGGAGCCCCCGAAAGCGGAGCGCGAGACCCGGAGCCGCAAGAAGAATCCCGAGAGCGGCACCAAGACGCGCAGCCGGCCCGGCGACGAGGCGGCGTTCATGAAGCGGGCCCTCCAGCGCCAGTCCCAGGGGGACCACGAGGGCGCGATCCAGGACTTCAGCAAGGCGATCGAGCTCAACCCCAACCTCGCGCAGGCCTACGCCAGCCGGGGCGTCTCCAAGGAGGCCAAGGGCGACAGCGCCGGCGCGAAGTCCGACTACTCCAAGTCCATCCAGATCGAGCTCATGGGCGAGATCAGCCGCCAGATGAACCAGAATCCCGACGTGGAGATGTAGCGAACCTTTCCGCCCTCCCGCCGGTCTAGAGCCGTACATGACGCGGCTGGCTCCGGCGATCCTCCTCCTCGCGGCCTGCGCCCCCTCCGAAGCGCCCGCCCGCGGCCCCGCGGTCCTCTTCTTCATCACGACCGACTGTCCGATCGCCAACAGCTTCGCGCCCGAGATCCACCGGATCGTGACGGAGTACCGGCCCCGCGGCGTGAGCTTCTCGATGGTCTACACCGACCTCCGTCAGCCGGAGGCGGCGATGCGCAAGCATGCGTCCGAGTACGGCTACGATTCCCCGGTACTTCTCGACCAGGGCCGCGTATTGTCCCGTGCCCACGGCGTCACGGTGACCCCGGAAGCGGTCGTGGTCGCCGCGGACGGGAAGCGGGTCTACCGGGGCCGGATCGACGACCGCTACCTGGCGCCCGGGAAGTACCGGCTCCAGCCCACGACGCGGGAACTGCGCGATGCGATCGACGCCGTCCTGGCCGGACGGCCCGCGCCCGTGGCCGAAACGAAGGCCGCGGGCTGTCCCCTGACCGAGTGATTCCGGAGGATACGATGCGCAAGCTGGCAGCCCTGATCCTGGCGGTGTCGCTGGGCGCGGAAGCGCAGGACACGAAGGCCCCGCTCACCTTCACCAAGGACGTCGCGCCGATCGTGTTCGCCAACTGCGCGTCCTGCCACCGGCCCGGCGAGGTGGCGCCCTTCCCTCTGCTGGCCTACGCGGACGTGAAGAAGCGCGCGAAGCAGATCCAGACGGCGGTCGACAGCCGCCAGATGCCGCCCTGGAAGCCGGAGACCGGCCACGGGGACTTCGTCGGCGAGCGGCGGATGAAGCCGGCGGACGCCGCGGTCCTGAAGAAGTGGATCGAGCAGGGCTGCGCGGAAGGGGACGCCAAGGACCTGCCGCCGCTGCCCAAGTTCCCCGAAGGCTGGGCCTTCGGCGAGCCCGACCTCGTCGTCAAGATGCCCGAAGCCTACACGGTCCCCGCCGAGGGGCGCGACATCTACCGCGCCTTCGCGGTGCCGCTCGGCCTGACCGAGGACAAATTCGTCCGCGCCATCCAGTACCGGCCGAGCAACACCCGCGTGGTGCACCACGCGCTGCTCTTCCTCGACATCACGGGCGAGTCGCGCAAGAAGGACGAGGCGGACCCCGCGCCGGGCTTCCGGGGCCAGGGCCTGGGCCTGGGCGCCGTCTCGGGCGGCAGCCTGGGCGGCTGGGCGCCGGGGGGCCTTTCCCAGCCCTTTCCCGACGGCATGGGCAAGGAGGTCAAGAAGAACGCCGACATCGTGCTGCAGCTCCACTTCAGCCCCAGCGGCAAGGCCGAGAAGGAGCAGTCGCAGATCGGCCTCTGGTTCACCAAGGAGAAGCCGAAGCGGATGGTCGCGATGATGCCGCTCTCCGACTGGCAGATCAACCTGCCGGCGGGGGCGAAGGACATCAAGATCACGGACTCGGTCGTCCTGCCGGTGGACGTCGACCTGATCGGCATCATCCCCCACGCTCACTACCTGGGGAAGGAGTGCAAGGTCTGGGCGAAGACGCCGGACGGCAAGGAGATCCCGCTGATCTGGATCAAGGATTGGGACTTCGACTGGCAGGAGCAGTACCGCTACAAGGAGATCGTGCGGCTCCCGAAGGGCGCGGAGCTGAACATGATCTGGCTGTACGACAACAGCGCCTCCAATCCGAAGCAGCCCTCGAGCCCGCCCAAGCGCGTGAAGTTCGGCGAGCAGACCGAGGACGAGATGGCGATGGCCTTCCTGCAGGTGGCGACGCTCAACCCGGGCGACAACCTGAAGCTCTACCTGGCCCTGCTGGCCAAGCGAAGAGGGAAGTAGACCCTGTCACAAAACAAACTGGTTGTTTTGTGACACTCACCGCTTCTCCCGCTCGGGGGCGTCGATGAAGCGCCAGCCCTTGAGGAACGCGATCAGGTCCGCCATGCCCTCGATCGTGACGTTCTTCTCGAGCCCCTCGGGCATCAGCGACACGCCGCTCGACTTCATCTCCTCGATGTCCTCGCGCAGGACGACGTCCTGCTGGCCCTCGCCGCGCCGCAGGGTCAGGCTCGAGGCCGTCTGCGCGGCGATGTAGCCCGAGAGCACCGCGCCGCTCTTCGTCTTCACCACGTAGTTCGCGTAGTTGTTGTCGATGACGCGGCTGGGGTCCAGGATGTCGACCAGGAGCTGGTCGGGGGCCTTGCTCAGCGTGTCGGAGATGTCGGGGCCGACCAGCGTGCCGATGCCCAGGATCTTGTGGCAGGCCGCGCAGTTCGTCTTGAAGATCTCGCGGCCGCGCTTGGGGTCGCCCGTCATCGCGAGCGCGGGCTTGAAGCGGTCGATGATCTTCTGCCGCTCCTCGGGCATCTTGTCCTGCACGACCTTCTTGGCCCGCTCGCGGATCGCGGCGTCGCCGTGGTTGAGGACCTGCTTGAGCAGGGCCGCCCCCAGCTCGCCCGGCATCATCCGGTTCGCCTCGATCTCGTCGAGCAGGGCCTGGATCCGCTCGGGCCGCCGGCCCATCGCCTCCAGGATCTCGCGCTTGAGCGCGGGCAGCGCCTTCTTCCAGGACTTCAGGAGCATCGCCGAAATCTCGGGGCGGCCGTGCGTGGAGAGCGCGGACACCGCGGCGATGCGGACCTCCTGCGGCTGCTCCTCGGCGAGCAGCGCGCCCAGCGGGACCGAGGCCGCGTCCCAGGGGAGGTGGACCAGGAGGCGGATCGCGTCGAGCCGCTCGGGAAGGGGACGCGCGCCGTCCAGCGCGACGCCTCCCGCCTGCGACAGGACCTCGGGCAGCGAGCCCAGGAACTCGCCGAGCTTGGCGCCGCGCCGCGCCATGCCTTCGGCGAGGCCGTTCAGGACCGCCGACTGCCGCCGTCCCGCCGTCGTGCCCAGCCCCCGGATCACCCCGGCGACCTCCTCCTTGTCGCGCCGGCTGCCGACGATCGTCGCCAGCTCGCGGAGGAAGAGGGGATCCTGGATCTTGGGGATCAGCAGCCCCGCCCGCGTCGGCACCGCGCTCGCCACGGCGAGGCGCGTCCAGCGGTCGTCGATCGCGGCTGCCGCGATCCGGGCCAGCGGCTCGAGGATCTGGTCGCTCTCCCAGGCGCCCAAGGTGAGCGCCGTCTGCCATCGCACGTGGGAATCCGGGTCGCCGGCCAGCCGGAGGAGCTGCTCCTGGATCGAGGACTGCGCGGTCCAGCGCTCGGCGAGACGCACCGCGTTCTCGCGGACGCCGGGGCTGGGGTCGACGAGCAGCCTCAGGATCAGGTCGTTGCCCAGCTGGTTCTGGCCTTCGAGCGCCCAGGCCGCGTGGAGTCGGCCCAGCGGGTCGCCGGAGGCCGCCATCTTCAGGAGCGGGGCCCAGGACCGGGCGTCCTGGCGCTCGATGAGGAGCCGCTGCGCGGTCAGGCGCCACCAGGCGTCGGGGTGGTCGAGCAGGGCCACGAGGTCCGGCGTCTTCACCTGGGCGAGCGCCGGACGGGGCGCGGGGTTGCGCTTCCCCTCGGGCACGATCCGCCAGAGGCGCCCCTGGTCGCGCCGGTGGTTGAAATTGTAGCGGGCCTTCATGTCGGCGGGGACCCAGTCCGGATGCTCGACCTCCATGCGGTACATGTCGACCACGTAGAGCGCGCCGTCGGGGCCGGGGAACATGCTGACGGGCCGGAACCAGTTGTCGGGCGAGGCGAGGAATTCGGCGCCCTCGTGGGGCGGCTTCCAGGTGTAGGATCCGCCGGCCGGGGTCAGCTCCTCCTCGTGGATGAGGTTCCCCGTGGGCTCGCAGGTGAAGACGTGGCCGCGGTACTCGCGGGGCAGCAGGTCGCCCCGGTAGACGAAGACGCCGCAGGACGCCGTGAAGGTCCCGCTGTGGACCGAGGAGAGCGTCCAGGCCTTGCTGATCGGATAGACGCGCGCGGCGCCGCCCGCGCCCTGGTTGTCGGTGACGGGCCCCGGCGCGGCGAGGAAGGGGTTCCGCTTGAAGTAGGCGTTCGGGATCACGAGCGGGATCAGGTGGTTGCGGTTCGTGCAGACGAAGCGGTGGCCCCAGTCGTCGAAGGTCAGGCCGAACTGGCCGAAGCCGGTGATCGCCTCCGCGCGGTCGTGGACGAGATCGAAGCGGAAGTCCTGGCCGCCGATGTCGATGGGCTGCGACTCCGGCTTGGCCGCGTTCTTGATCTTCCCCCCGCGCTGGCCGTTGGCGACATAGATCCAGTTGTCGAGGCCGAAGGTCGGGAAGCTCACCCGGAGCTGCGGGTTCTCGGCCGCGAAGCCGCTGAAGAGCGTCTCGCGGACGTCCGCCTTGCCGTCGCCGTCGCTGTCCTTGAGGTACAGCACGTTCGGGGCCTGGGTCACCAGGATGCCGCCCTTCCAGGGCTGGACCCCCTGCGCCATGAGGAGGCCTTCCGCGAAGACCGTCGCCGTTTCAAAGCGCCCGTCCCCGTCCTTGTCCTCGAGCAGCTTGATCCGGCCCTGGGGGGGCTTCGACTTGTCGTAGACCGGGTAATCGAGCATCTCGACGACGAAGAGGCGGCCCTGCTCGTCGAAGGCCGCGGCGACGGGGCTCATCACCTCGGGCTCGGAGGCCACGAGCTCGACGCGCAGCCCGGGCCGGGTCTTGAACTCGGCCAGCGCCTGCTCCGGCGTGAGCGGACTCTTGATCTCGCGCGGCGTTTCCTGGCAGAGGAGCGCGAGCAGGGCGAGGGGCAGCAGTTTCATCATGGCCTAGTATTCTCTCCCGGGGCCTACGCTTTAGGATGAGTCGAGCTATGATTTTGCGTCACTTCTCCACGATGCGCTGCAGGGCCCGCGCGGCGCCCTCGACGAGCCTCTGCCCGCCCTCGGGCGCGAGCTTGCTGGACCGCGCGGTGCGCGGCTCGTAGCCGCCGCCCACGAAGGCCTGGGCCGTCGGCACGTAGCCGATGTACTCGTTGGCCAGTTCCACGAACCAGGTGTACTTGTGGGGCGAGGTCTGCTTGATGCGGAGGCCGTACTCGACGAAGTACTCGGCGCCGTTGGTCGCGATCCCCAGCGGGCCGATGCGGAGGCCCTGGACCTCGCAGGGGATCTCTGGCGTCTTTGCCCGCTCCTCGGCCACCAGCATCCGCTCGGTCGCGTAGACGTCGTCCGGCCCGCTGCCCAGGCCGAAGGCGGGTTTCTCGGCGGAGATGTCCGGCTCGGCCCGGATCTTCACGGGGACGGTCTCGGTGGCCGCCGCGTTCGTGAGCGTCTTGAGCCAGGTCATGCGGTTGATCGTGCGGACCGCCTCGGCGGAAAGCTTCGCGCCCATCATCGCGGCGTGCTCCGGTCCGAACTCCCGCGCGGTGGAGAGGTTGTCGACCTGGGTGAGGTCGCCGCAGGCGCCGTTGAGGAAGACGACCTCGGTCTTCTCGCCGTAGGCGGCCTTGAGGTTCTTGCGGAGATAGCCGACGTAGTCCGCGGAGAACGTGTTGCCGCCGACCACGGTGCAGTGGCAGGCGAAGTTGACCACCACGCCCAGGACCGCGGGAGCCGCGTTCTTCGGCGCGATCGTGCGGGCCGCCAGGACGCCGACGTCGGGATCGATGGGACCGGCGACGCGGACGATCTGGTCGTGGTACTTGGTCCCGGGCTTTCCGGGATGGGTGATCTCGCGGCCGTCCTTCATCAGGAAGCGGCGGTTGAAGGAGATCGAGTCCTCCTTGCCGAGGCCGATGCCGATCTCGCAGGGCTGCAGCGCGGCCCAGGCGTCCTCGACGGCCTTGGCGATCCCGTTGGCCACTTTCTCCTCGTAGGCGGGGTCGCCCTCGTTGCCGAGACAGCTCACGATGGGTCCGCCCGAATGGGTGTGGCTCGCGGCGATGAGCACGTGGGCGCCCGCGATCTTCGTGTTCTTCTCGATCCGGTCGCGCGCCTGCTTGACCGTGGACTTGCCGACGAAGAGCTCGTCGATGCCGACCAGCGCGACGGGCGTGGTCCCGTCGGTCACGACGCAGGCGACCGCGTAGAGCGGGTCGCGCACGCCCTTGCTGGGATTGGGGCGGAAGCCGCCCGGGATCGACGCGCCGATCTCCGGCGTGATGTCGGCGGCTCCGAAGCCGGCCTTGAGTTCGCCGTCGCCGAGACCCAGGACGAGAGCCATCAGCAGCGTCATGGCAGGAGCTCCTTCATGCGAGGAAGCGGTCGAAGAGGTTCCGGGTCATCCTCTGGACGCGGGGATCGGGGCCGCGCGGCGAGCCGCCGTGGGCGGTCGGCTTCTGGAAGCCCGGCGGCTCGCTGAGCCCGAGCGACCACCAGATGGTCGCCGCATTGAAGACCAGGTTTCCCTTCGGGCCCGGATGGATCGTCGCGGTGTACTCGACGTTCTGCGGCTTCTTGCCGCTGAAGACGGGGCCGCGGGCCAGCACCTCGAGGCCGGGGATCGGCGCGGGCAGGCCGTGGTGCTCCCAGCCGACCAGGTCGGGGATGGAGTCGCCGTTCTTCATGCCCGTCCCCGCGAAGAGCCAGTGATCCTCCTTCACGCAGGTCCAGCTCGCGCTGCCGTTGTAGGGGGAGGTCGACCGCGCGCCCATCAGCGTGGCGGGGTTCGGGCCGTCCTCGGTCCAGCCCGGGTAGCGCTTCTTCTCGTGCTCTAAGTGGCCGAACTTGCCGACGCGCGCGAAGTCGCGGTTGCCGCGGTAGAAGCGGATCAGGCCGTCGACGGCGTTGCCGCTCAGGAAGGCCGCGTGCAGGCCGCGGTCGAGGGCGGCCTTCGTGTGGGCGAACATGTCGGGCGACCAGTACTCGTCGTGGGCCTGCGAGAGGAAGGCGCGGCCGCGGAGCAGCTGCCGCCCGTCGGCGTGGGTGTCGACGTTGCTGATATATGAGACGTCGTAGCCCTCCGCCTCCATCCAGTAGGCGAGGGTGAACTCCCAAAGCAGGAACTCGCCGGAGCCCTGGGAGAGCGGGGCGTCGAGGATCTGGCGGTACTTGCCGTAGGGGCGGTCGAAGCTGACCCGCACCCCCGGCCCGGTGTACCAGTTGTGCGGCGGGGTCCCGTCGTCGTAGAGCGACCAGAGGTCGGGCCAGCGGTTGTAGGCGGCCCAGGTCGTGTCGCTCACCTGGAAGAGGAAGTCGCAGGGCCGGTCGTCGCGGACGACGAAGATCACGTAGCTCTGGAGCTTCTCCCTCTCCTCGGTCAGCTTCCCGAGATAGACGCCGCTGGGCCAGTCGGCAGGGATCGTGAGCTTCGTGGAGGTCTCCCAAGCGCAGGCCCGGACCCGCTCGTCGCCCGGCTCGGGATCGGGCTGGACGGAGCCCTTGAAGGGCCCGAGGCGCGCCATGAAGCGGCCGCCCTTGCCGCCGTAGTAGCCCATCCGGTAGAGATCGACTACGAAGGGCGAGGCCGGGTTGGTGCTGACCTTGAACTCGATCGTCTCGCCGGCGCGGACGCTGGTGCGCGAGCAGTAGCCCTCGACCCAGGGGCAGCGGGTCTTCTTTTCGGCCCGCGTGTTCGTGAGGAGCCAGTCCGTGGTCCCGGGCTTCGCATTCTCCTCAACGACGAGCGCCGAGCGGGAGGTCGCGCAGCCGAGCGGGAGGAGCGCTCCGGCGGCGGCGCCTTTCAGGACCGTGCGTCTCGAGATCATCGCTTCACCATCACGAAGGCGGCGAATTCGCCGCTCATCGGGACCTGGATCGCGGCGCCCTCGACCTTGCCCTCGAGCAGCGGCTTGCCGTAGACGTCCTTGGGGTCGAGCAGGACGTAGGAGTCGCCGGGCTTCAGGACCTTCGAGACGTCGAGGGCGACGGAGGCCGCCTTCGCGCCGTTGTAGATCGCGACGTGGGCCCGCGCCGGATCGTACTTGTTCGGGATCAGCACGGCCTTGGAGGCGGGCAGTTCGCGGACGTTGCCTTCGTCGACGGCTTTCTTGTAGTTGTTGATCGCGATCTTTCCGTTGACGACGACGTTGTCCCGGATCTCGCAGTCCTCGTTCTCCTTCGTCATGCCGATCTGCATGTCCACGCCGTGGAGGTAGTTCCGGGCGACGCGGATGTGGTCGCTCGGCCGGCCGCCGCCGACCAGGAAGCGGCCGCGCTCGTAGGTGATGTTGTCCTCGATCACGAAGTTGTCCACGTAGGCGTTCTTCGATCCGTAGGCGTGCATCGAGTAGGAGCCGCCCCATTCGGGCACGGTCAGGATGCAGTTCGTGATGGTCTTCACGCCGTCCCTGTTCTGCACGTAGATGCAGTGGCCGTGGGTGCGGTCGGGCGCCTTCCAGCCGTTGTTGTAGACGATGCAGCCGTGCATTTCGCTGTCGGTCGAGCCGATCCACCAGCCGACGCCGCCCAGCAGGTTGTCGTGGATGACCAGGTTGATGAACTTGCAGCCCTTGCCGGCGTGGATCGTAAGGCCGTTCGTGCCGGGCAGGTCCTTGGGCCAGGAGCCGGTCTGGTCGCTGACCCGCTTCTCGACCGGCGCGTCGCCCACGATTTCGAGGTCGCGGAGCCAGAGGTAGTCCGTGCCCTGCAGGACGTCGATGCCGCTGTTGAGGATCGTGACGCGCTCGCCCGCGGCGCCGCGGACCTGGATGGGCGCCGCCTCGGTCCCGGCCGTCTTGATCTGGAACTTCCCTTGGTAGGTTCCGCCTTTCACCCAGATCGTGCTTCCGGGCTCGATCTTCCGGGAGAGCGCCGACTCGAGATCCCAGGGGGCCTCTTTCGTCCCGGCATTCTCCGCCTTGCCGTCGGGCGCCACCGTGTACTGCTGCTGCGCGAGCAGCGCGAAGAACAGGGCGAGCATGTGGACCTCCCCTACAATCGGCGGACCGCTTCCCGGATCGCGACGAGTCCCGCTCCGAGCGGCTGGGCGCGGAGGCCCAGCCCGGACTGCTCGATGACGAGCCGCTTGAGGCTGCTGGGGATGGCGTGCTCCTGGATCGCGGCGCGGACGGGCCCCGACACGAGCTCGCCCGCGTCGAAGAAGCGACCGTTCAGCACCAGGATCTCGGGATTGAAGAGGTTGAGCGCGGTGGCGAGGCCGACGCCCAGCATGCGGGCGACGCGGCCGAGCAGCCGCGCGCAGTAGGAGTCGCCTCCCTTCGCCATGCGGACGACCTCCTCGTAGGAGCCCGCCCGCCGGTCGCCCATCTCCTCGAGGACCGCCGACGTCGTGGCGCGCGACTCGAGGCAGCCCCGGGCGCCGCAGTAGCAGACCGGCCCCGAGGGGTCGACGGGGATGTGGCCGAGCTCGCCGGCGTTGCCCGAGACGCCCTGGAGGACGTCGCCGTTGACGATCGCGCCCATCGCGATGTTCTCGGCGACCTCGACGGTGACGAGGTTGCGGGGGTCGAACCTCGACCTCGCCGCCTGTTCCGCCACGGCCATCGCGGGGGCGTAGCCGATGAGGGTCGCCGGGACGCCGGCCCACTCCTCCAGATGGCGGCGGATCGGAACGTCGCGCCACTCGGGGACGCGGGGGTACATGATCGAGACGCCGCTCGTCGGATCCCACTGCCCGGGGAGGGCGAGCCCCACGGCCGCGAGCCGGGGGTTCCCGCGCGAGAGCGACTGGACGACCTTCTTGAGCGGCTGTAGCACGCCGGCGGCCCCCTTGTCCCAGGCCAGCGGCTCGCTGGCCTCCTTCAGGATCTCGCCGCGCAGGTTGAGGACGAGGGCGCGGAGGACGGGGTAGAGGAGGCTGAGGCCCAGGACGCGGCCCGAGCCGCCGTTGAGCTCTAGGCCCCGCGTGGGGCGTCCGAGCGCCGCGCGCGGGGCGGCGACCTCCAGGAGGACCTTGCGGCGCACGAGGTCCCGCGTGATGCGGGAGACCGTGGCCACCGAGAGCCCGGTGGAAGCGGCGAGTTCCAGGCGCGAATGGGTCCGGCCCGGCCGCAGCTGGGCCAGGAGCTCCGTCCGGTGCCGGGAGCCATTTATTTTCATCTGCAACTAATACTACGTCGGGGCGTAGTTAAAATGGACGACATCTTTGCAAATGATCAAAGAAAGGATCCGCATGGGCGACCTGAGGATCGGCATCGTCGGCCTGGGCTGGGTGGCGGGCGCGCACATCGAGACGATCAAGAATGTGTCGGGCGCCAGGGTGACGGCCGTCTGCTCGCGCCGGAAGCAGGACCCGAAGGAGCTGCAGGCGAAGTACGGCCTCCCGCTCAAGGTCTACACCGACTACGACCTGATGCTCGCCGATCCCGACCTCGACATCATCGACATCTGCACGCCGCACCCCTACCACGCGAAGCAGGCGGTCGCGGCGGCGAAGGCGGGGAAGCACCTCATCATCGAGAAGCCGATCTCGCTCAACTGGAGCGACGCCAAGTCGGTCCGCGACGCGGTCAAGAAGGCGAAGGTCCAGGCCATGGTCTGCTTCGAGGTCCGTTACAGCGCCCAGTTCACGCTGGCGAAGTCCGTCGTCGACGAGGGCCTCCTGGGCGACCTCCACTACGCCGAGGTGGACTACTACCACGGCATCGGCCCCTGGTACGGGCAGTTCGCCTGGAACGTGAAGAAGGATTTCGGCGGCTCGAGCCTGCTGACGGCGGGCTGCCACGCGCTCGACGCGCTGCTGATGCTCATGAACGCGCCGGTCGAGGAGGTGACGAGCTACTCGACCATGTCGTCGAACAAGGCCTTCAAGCCCTACGAGTATCCCACGACCTCGGTGACCCTCCTGAAGTTCAAGGACGGGAAGGTCGGGAAGGTGGCCTCGGTGACCGACTGCCTCCAGCCCTACTACTTCCACACGCACCTGGTGGGCAGCGAGGGCAGCCTGCTCGACACGAAGATCTACTCCGCGAAGCTCAAGGGCATGATCAAGACCCAGTGGAGCCAGCTGGCGACCCATCCGGTGGACTCCGGCGACGTGAAGGACCATCCATACCAGCCGCAGTTCCAGGCCTTCGTCGACGCGACCCGGATGGGGCGGAAGATGCCGCTCACCGACCTCGACACGGCCCTGGAGAGTCACCGCGTGGTGTTTGCGGCCGACCAGTCGGCGGCGACCGGGCGACCGGTGAAAATGAGAGAACTGAAGTAGCCGGCCATGCCGACGGTGCTCGCCGTCATGGCGCATCCGGACGACATCGAGATCACCTGCGCGGGGACGCTGATCCTCCTCAAGCGCGCGGGCTGGGACGTCCACCTGGCCACGATGACGGCGGGCGACCTGGGGTCGATGAAGCACTCGCGCGCCGCGATCGCGAAGATCCGGCGGCGGGAAGCGGCCGCATCCGCGAAGCTCCTCGGCGCCGGCTACACCTGCCTGGGCTTCGACGACCTGACGATCGCCTACGGGGAGGAGCCCAAGCGCGTGGTGACGGGGCTGCTCCGCGCGGTGAAGCCGGACCTGATGATCCTCCACTCCCCGGACTGCTACATGGCCGACCACACGGAGAGCGCGCGGATCGCCCGCGAGGCGGCCTTCGCGTCGACGATCCCGAACTGGAAGGCCTCGTTCAACGGAAAGCCGGCGAAGGCCTGCGGGAAGATGCCGGCGCTCCTCTACGCCGATCCGATCGACCAGGTCGACTACCTGGGCCGGCGGGTCCCCGCGCGCTACGTGGTCGACATCAGCGGGGTGATCGACGACAAGGAGCGGATGCTGGCCGCCCACGACTCGCAGCGGTCCTGGCTCCGCGAGCAGCACGGCGAGGACGAGTACCTCCACTGGATGCGGCGCGTCGGATCCGACCGGGCGGCCGATTTCGGGCGGGAGTCCGTGAAGTATGCGGAGGGCTACCGGCCGCATCTGGGCTCCGGGTTTCCGAAGCAGGACTACCTGACGCCCGCGCTGGGAACGAACCTAGTCAAGACCCTTGCTTGAGGGAGGACCGATGGGCTTCACCTACTCGCTCTCGAAATGGATCCCCTTCCGCGACGAGGAGGCCTGCGCGAAGGCGCGCGCCGTCAAGCGGTCGGAGATCACGAAACACCCCAACAAGAAGTTCCGCATCGAAGTGATCGACGACAAGATCCAGTTCTACAGCCGCTTCGCGCTCGACATCGTCACGCGCATCCAGAAGTCCGGCCAGGAGGGGAAGTCCTGCGTCCTGATCCTCCCGGTCGGCCCCGTGCCCCAGTACCGCATCGCCGCGGAGATGATCAACCGGATGGGGATCAGCTGCCGGCACCTGGTGACCTTCAACATGGACGAGTACGCGAACGAGAAGGGCGAGACGGCGCCCGCCGACTGGGAGGGCTCCTTCGCCACGTCGATGCGCCAGTCCTTCTTCGAGAAGCTCGACCCGAAGCTCCGGCCGCCCGACAGTAACATCCATTTTCCGACGCACAGGAACATCGAGGACTACTGGAAGATGATCGAGGACGCCGGCGGCGCCGACTGCTGCTACGGCGGGATCGGCTGGTGCGGCCACATCGCCTTCTGGGAGTCGCACCTGGGCCTGGAGTTCGGCGACGACCTGAAGGCCTACAAGCAGGCGCACGGCCGGATCGTCGAGCTCAACCCGATGACGATCATGCAGAATGCGCTGCACACCTTCTCGAGCGACTGGTCCTGGTGCCCGCCCAAGGCGGCGTCGATCGGCCCGCGCGAGATCCTGGGCGCGCGCGACCGCAGCTTCTGGCTCGACGGCGACTGCGGCAGCGCCGCGATGTCCTGGCAGCGCTTCATCGCCCGGCTCGTCGCCCACGGCCCCGTGAACACGCTGGTTCCCGGCTCGATCCTGCAGGAGACGAACTGCGGCTACCACATCCTGGGCAGCGTCGCGGACGACGTGAAGATCGACTTCAGCTAGGGTTGTTGAGGAGGGGACATGGGCTTCAAGGTTGAGTATCTCCACGTCTTCCTGGTGGTGGCGCTGCCGCTCATGGGCCTGGTCTATGCGCTCCTGGGCGGGATCAAGCTCGCCCTGGCGGAGCGGCTGGGGCTCGACGAGGGGAAGGTCGGCCGCCTCGTCAGCGGCTTCGGGATGATGGTCGGGCCGACCATCCTGGTGTGCGGCTTCCTCACGGACTCGATCGGGCGCAAGCCCGTCTTCCTGACCGGCGCGGCGATGGTCGTGGCGGCGATCGTCCTGCTCGGGACGACGCGGAACTTCCAGGGCGCGCTGATCGGGGTCCTCCTGCTCGGCGCCGGATGGTCCGCGACGATCAACGTGGCCAACGTGCTCATGTGGGTGTCGGTCGCCGACCCCAAGATCCTCCTCCGCGCGATCAACTTCTACGACTGCGTCTTCGGCCTGGGGGCCTTCGTGACGCCCATGGTCCTGGCGCTGCTCTTCAAGAAGCTGCAGTACCAGGGCGGCCTTCTCCTCATCGCGCTGCTCTCGGGAGTTCCCGCGCTGATGGGCGCCTTCGCCGGGATGCACCCGGATCCGCCGGCGCCGCCCTCGTCGGCCGGCCTGACGACGCTGCTGACCAGCATGGGGTTCTGGATCCCCGCGCTCGCGTTCCTCTTCTACGCGCCCCTCGAGACCAGCATCGCGGGCTGGGCCACGACGATCGTCACGAAGCAGGACCCGGACGGGGCGGCGTCCGAGTCGACCCGGAAGATGGCCGCCGGCGCGCTCTCGGGATTCTGGCTCTGCTTCATGGGCAGCCGGCTCCTGGTCGCCGTCCTGGGCGGACAGATCAAATTCAACGAGCAGGTCCTGCTCATGGTCCTGTCCCTCTGCTGCGTGGCGCTCATGGTCGCCATCGTCTTCCTCCGGGGACGGGGCCCGGCCGTCGCGGCCGTGGTCCTCTCCGGGTTCGTCTTCGGACCGGTCTTCCCGGCGCTGATGACGGCGCTCCGGAAGGGCGTCCCTCCGGGCGCGCAGGGCCGGGCCGTGGGCTTCTTCTTCGCGTTCGCCTCGGTGGGCTGGACGGTGATCCCGCTGCTCATCGGCGGAGTGTCCAAGCGCACGAACATCCAGCGGGGCTTCCTGGTGGCGACCGCCTCAGCGGCGATCTTCGTGTCTCTTGTGGTCGTGCGGGGGATGATCGCCCACTAATTGACCGAGAAGCCCTTGCAGTTCATGCAGAACGCCGCGAACCAGAAGATCTCGCCGTGGGAGTCCTGTTTCCGGTTCAGGAGCGGCAGGGCCGGGTCGATCCAGAGCCCGTTCGAGGTCGCGATCGGGACGATGCAGGAAGGGAGGACCGGCGGGGTCGCGGTCTTCACCCACTCGTCGATCATCCACCGCTCGAGGCCTTGGCCGATCTTG
>JACQFK010000565.1 GCA_016200125.1 Planctomycetota bacterium | reverse complement strand
TTCGACCGCGAATGGGTGGGCCATCTGGTGGAAGTATCGCTCGCCCGTCTCGCCCGGGAACACCCGAACTACCACGAGGCCCTCCAGCGATCGCTGCTCGACGGCGCCGCCTGCGCCGACATCGCCGCCGGCCTCGGCAAGACCGAGGGCGACGTCCACAACCTGATCCACCGCGGCAAGAAGAAGGTCGCCGACTACCTCCGGGAGCAGGTCCAGGAGTACTCCCTCTCCCACGAAGACTACGACGAGGAGCTCAAGTACCTCTCGAAGTTCTTCCCCTAAGACCGAATCCCGGATTCCGGATTCTGCTTCCCAAGTGAAAGAATCCGGGGTCCGTTCCGTATCCCCGGGTAGAGAACTCGGAGGATTAGAAGATGCGGTTTCTCGCGCTGGCCCTTCCCGTGATCCTGTCCCTGGCCCCGCAGGACGACCTCGATTCCCGCCTCGACGCCTTCAGCAAGCAGATCATCCCCGGCTCGGACCCCGTCGCGGCCCGCTTCCAGAAGGCGCTGCCGACCCGGGCGGGCCGGATCGTGCTCCGCGACCGCATCGAAAAGGCGGCCGAGGCGCTCCGCGCCGTCTCGGAGCGCGATGCGGTCCCCGAGTACTTCCAGACCCGCTTCGAAGAGGTCGGCGGAGCCTATCGCCTCCGGAAGGGCCAGGAGGAGTTCCGCCGCCACATGGTCGACGACTACAAGGCGTCCAAGGCCGACATCGAGCGCCTCCGTCCCGTCATCAAGGAGGTCGCCGACAACCTGGCCGACACGCCCGAGATCAACGCCAAGCTCAAGAAGTACCTCTCCCATCCGGGGACGGTCGAATTCTTCTACCTCGGCGACCTCCGGCAGAAGAGCCGCCCGGACATCTACGTCATCCTGAAGAAACTGGGCGAGCTGTTCGCGCAGACCGAGGACGGGAAGTTCTACATCCCGGACGCGCGCCAGGACGTGGCGGAGAAGTTCTGCCGGCTGGGCGGCGCGCTGATGGACGCCAGCCGCGACGTCTCCGCCCAGCTCGGCGCGGTCTGCGAGAAGCTGGCCACCATCGACGAGCTCCACCAGCGGCTGAAGAAGGCCGGGGCCGATCCGCTGTTCGCCTGCGTCCTGCTCAAGAAGTCGATCGACAACGCGGACATCAACGACATCGAGCCGTCGATCCAGAAATTGAGGGGCGCTTCAGACGAGCTCGCGAGGAAGCTTCCCGAGGTGTTCGAGCCGACGCCCAACGGAAAGGTGCTCGTCGAGAAAGCCTACACCCAGGTGTCGCGCTCGCTGGACGCCTACGATCAGGCCAGGGCGAAGGTAGCCGTCCTGCGCGAGCCGGGTCGCCAGCTGGCCGTGCGGCTGCGCGCGGGCGACGAACGGACCGAGACGTTCCGCAAGATGCTCCAGTCGGACGCCGTCCTCGCCCTCCTCGACATCGACGTGGGCGGCGAGGAGGCCGATCCGGTCAAGTACGTCCTGTCGCAGATCCGCAAGGCCGTCTCCAAGGACGCCGACGGCAAGTACCGCGTCCTTCCCGAGGTCGCCGAACACCTGGACAACGAGATCAAGGACCCGGTCCGGACCGCCGAGCGCGAAGACCGTGCCTTCAAGATCGTCTCCATGTACGGGGAGAAGATCGAGGACAAGGAGTTGCGCGAGATCTTCACGTCGCGCTACGGCAAGTTCGAGGTCGAGCGGACCATGAAGGAACTCCTCTCGATCCGCTCCTACGACGGTCTCAAGACCTGGACCGAGCGGCACTTCGAAAAGAGCGCCGCCGGGGTCACGCTGAAGGCCTCATCCAAGGGCGAGATCGAGTCGATCCTGTCCGAGATCGAGAAGCTCGAGAAAGAGTCCAGGAAGAATGATCTCAAGGACTAGCGCCCTTCTCATCGTCGCCCTGCTGGCGGGGCCCGGGGAATCGCGCATCGACGCCCTGCTCGCCGAGACCTGGGAAGAGCCGGGCCTCCGGCCCGCGCCGCTCTGCGACGACGCCGAGTTCCTGCGGCGGGCGAGCCTGGACCTGATCGGCCGCGTGCCCCGGGTCGCCGAGCTCCGCGCCTTCCTCGCCAAGCCCGACCGGGCGGCGAAGATCGACGAGCTGCTGGCCGGCCCGGACTTCCCCCGCTTCTGGTCCGAGACCTGGACGGCGATGCTGAACGGATACTCGGGCGCCTTCAATTCCCAGCGCGACGGCCTCCGCTTCTGGCTGGAGAAGAAGTTCCGCGAGAACGCGCCCTACGACCGGATCGCGGCCGAGCTCATCGCGGCCTCCGGCGTCTCGAGCGTCGACGGCTCGGTGAACTTCATCCTCCACAACTCGGTCGACCCCGCGATCAAGATCTCCCGCATGTTCCTGGGCATCCGGCTGGACTGCGCCCGCTGCCACGATCATCCCTTCGACCGCTGGACCCAGAAGGACTACGAGGAGATGGCCCGCTTCTTCGTCCCCCTCCAGCGGGAGGAGCTGATGGCCGGCAACACGCGGATCCGGGACAACCCGGACCGCGCGGGCGGCGCCCGGCCCCGCTTCCTGACGGGCGCCCAGCCCGTGACGTCCCGCTGGCGGGACGACCTCGCCTACTTCATCACGACGAGCAAGCCCTTCGCCCGGACCTTCGCCAACCGCATCTGGTACCACTTCATGGGCCGCGGGATCGTCGACCCGCCCGACGACTTCAACCTCAAGAACAAGCCCTCGGTCCCCAAGCTGCTGGAGTTCCTGGCCGGGGAGGCGAGCCGGACGAACTTCGACGTGAAGGCCCTGATCCGGGCGGTCTGCACGTCGGACGCCTACCGGCGCTCGTCGCGGCACGGGACGCGGGACCCCAAGGCGGAGGCCCTCTTCGCCGGACGCGTCCTCAAGCCGCTCACCCCGGAGCAGCTCTTCGATTCGCTCGCGGCGGCCCTCGAGGCGGGGGAATTCAAGAACCGGAGGGAGGCCTTCATCCGCACCTTCGTGGGCCGCTCCCTCGGCGAGGATTTCTCCAACGTCTGGCGCTATCGTGAGACGGTGCAGGACCTGATGACCAAGCTCACGCTGGACCTCAAGACCCCGGACGGCTCCCTCGACGACCTCTATCTCCGGCTCCTCTCCCGGTCGCCCAGCGCCCGCGAACGGGAGCTCTGCAAGGGGCGCGCGCCGGCCGAAATCGTCTTCGCGCTGGCCAATTCGAACGAGTTCTACTTCAACCATTGATGCTTATGAACTGCTGCAACCGGCGCACCTTCCTCGGCGGCTCGCTGGGCGGATTCTTCGCCACCGCGCTCCGGCACCGCGCGCAGGACCTCTTCGCGCAGGACTCCACCGGACGGGCGAAGCGCTGCGTAGCGCTCTGGATGGACGGCGGCCCCAGCCACGTCGACACCTTCGACCCCAAGCCGGGGGAGGAGACGGGCGGGCCGACCAAGGCCATCGATACGGCCGCCCGCGGAGTTCGCATCTCGGAGGCCCTTCCCCAGATCGCCAAGCGGATGAAGAAGCTGTCGATCGTCCGCTCGATCACCTCGAAGGAAGGCGACCATCTGCGCGGCCAGTACCTCTTCCACACGGGCTTTCCCCTGGTGGAAGGGTTTTCCCGCCCCGCGCTGGGCGCCATGATCTCGAAGGAGACGCCGGAGGCGAAGATCCCCAAGTACGTCACGCTCGGCGCGGCCGGCTTCGGACCCGCCTGGCTCGGCGCGGCCCACGCCCCCTTCTCCGTCGACGACCTCCGCCAGGCCCTCGAGTCGCTCCGCGCCGTCGGTCGGAAGAAGGAGCGCATCGCCTTCCTGCGGACCCTGGACCGGGAGTTCGACGACAGCCACTCCGCAGACGTCCTCGCGGGCCGCGAGGAGATGCTTCGCAAGCTAGAGGAACTGTCGGACACCGCCTTCGCCCGCGCGCTCGACCTCGAGTCGGAGCCCAGCCGCGACCGGGAGCGCTACGGGCAGAGCGCGTTCGGACAGCGCTGCCTGGCGGCGCGGCGCCTGCTCGAATCCGGCGTCCGCTTCGTCGAGATCCACCAGGACGGCTGGGACACGCACGTCGACAACTTCTCCCGCGTGAACGAACTCTGCGGCACGATCGACGGCCCCTGGGCCGCGCTCATGGACGACCTCGACGCCCGCGGGCTGCTGGACGAGACGGTGATCCTCTGGATGGGCGAGTTCGGCCGCACGCCGTCGATCAATGTGCGGAACGGCCGGGACCACTATCCGCGGGTCAGCTGCGCGGTGCTGGGCGGCGGGGGCCTGCAGGGCGGACGAATCGTCGGCGAGACCGACCGGCTGGGCGCGAACATCGTGAAGGACCAGGTCGGAGTCCCCGACTTGTTCGCGACGCTGTTCAGCGCCTTCGGCGTCGACCCCAAACGCCGCTTCCGCACGGAGTTCGGCGGCACGGCGACCCTGACCGACGGCGGCACTCCGATCCGCTCGCTGTTCTGACGGTCACCTCGGGCGTATGGCATACAGGTACAACGTGTGGTCGCGCTGATCCTCCCGGGAAGGGACCTTGACGACGCGCTCGGGGCTCAGGCCCGGAATCGCGAACTCGTGCGACACGATGCGCGAGCCCGGCGCGAGTTCTTTCAGTTTCGGCAGCAGGAGACGGTTGAGCCGATCGCCCACGTAGAGAACGACCACGGTCGCCCTGCTGAAGTCGGCCTTGAGCAGATCCTCGTGCTCAATCCGCGCCCGCTCCTCGAGATGCGCTCCCCGGATCCCTTCCCGCGACCGCTCGACCAGGTCGCGACCGATCTCGACGCCCACGCTCCGGCACTTGAAGTCCCGGACCGCCGCGATCACGATGCGGCCGTCGCCGCTCCCCAGGTCGTAGAGGAGGTCGGACTCCTTCAGGGCCGCGAGCTCGAGGAGCTTCGTCACGACATCCCCGGGCGTCGGCAGGTGGAGCGCATCCGCTGCGCGGCCGCGCTTCGCGGCTTCCGTTGACGGCGCCGGCGCTCCCGGCTCGCCCTCGCGGATCGCGTAAAGCCGGCGCCCGCCGGCGACGTAGAGCGTGCCGTCGGCGAACTGCGGCGTCGAGAGGCCGCAGCCGGCCGCTTCGCGCTTCAGGACGACCGGCTGCCGGTCCGGCGCCCTCACATCCACGATCAGGAGCTCATCGTCGCTGTTGGAAAGGTAGACGCGGCCGTCCGCCAGGATCGGCGATGAGACGATCAAGGAGAGACTGTCGTACTCCCAGATCTTTTTGCCGCTGGCGGCGTCGAAGCAGTGCACGATCCCCTCGCCGCTCGCCGCGATCAGCCGGCCCTCATGAATCAGGGGAGTGCTCAGAGTGAGGCTGAAGTCGGGCGAGTTCCAGATCCGCCGGCCCGTCGCCAGATCGACGCAGACCAAGTTTCCCGGACCCTGGGTGTCGCCGTCCTCGCCGAGGGCGACGTAGACCCGACCCTGATGCACGACGGGCCTGGAGGCGATGGCCGACGCCTCGCCCTCGCTCCGCCGGCAATCCGCCCTCCAGAGTTCGCGCAGGGTGCCGGACTCGGAAGGAACGGGATCGAAGGCATAGAGGAATCCGTCGCCGCCTCCGAAGAGTATCAGCGCTCGCCCGCCGACCGAGGCCGTGACCGGACTCGACCAATTCGCCGTCCGGGTCCTCGCGCTGATGCCGGAGCGCTCCCGTCCGATGACCTCGCCGCTGTTCATGTCGAGGCACACGAAGGCCGGAGCGTCCGGACGCGCGGGTTTCTGCGTCTTCCAATCCAACCCGTTTCCCGTGGAGACGTAGATCCTCCCCTGGAGGGAGGGGCCGATGGAAAGGGCGATCCCGAAGCCCATGCCGAGGACCTGAGGCCAGGCTCCGGTCCGCTCGATCAGGTCCGTTCTCCAGAGTTCGATCGCCACGCATTCCCCGCGCCTGAGCTGGCCGATGTCGAGGCAGATCGCCTCCCAGCAGTTGTTGACGAACCAGAGTCGGTCGCCTTCGACGAGCGGCGTGCAGCGCAGGGGAAAGCGTCCCCAGTCGCCGTGCCGGTAGAATTCCTTCCTCCTCGGACTGGCGTGCTGCCACAGGAAGCGTCCGTCCCGCTCCCGGAAGGCCATCAGGACCGAGGCATCGACCTTGCACGCGGGGTCCCTCGGAGTCTCGTTGTTGGTTCCCACCCAGACCAGTCCGCCCGAGACCACCGGCGAGCCGAAGCTGAAAGAGCCCAGCCCGGCGCTCCAGGCGACATTCCGTTCCTTCCCCTTCTCCAGCGACCAGTCGATCGGCGGCCCCTGCGGCGCGGCGCAGGAGGCGGCGGCCAGAAGGCACGAGGCGAACGCCCCCCTCATTTCGCGGTCTCCCTGAACGGCGCTTCGTACAGGTAGATCGTGTGCGAGGCCCCGTCCTCCTGCGAGGTCCCCGCCAGTTCCCGGTCCGGCAGGAACCCGGGAATCCTGAACTGGTGCGAGACGATCCTCGCGCCGCGCGGCAGCTTCGCGAGCTGGGGCTTCAGCTTCTCGAGAAAGGCTTCGGGGAGGTAGACGGCGACGACGCTGACTGCGGACAAGTCGACTCCGTACATGTCCTTCTGCTCGATCGTGACGAGGGACTGAAGGCCCAGGGCCGCGATGCATTTCTGGGAGCTTCGCACGAGTTCCGGGTCGATCTCGATCCCGACCGCCTTCGCCGAATGGTCCCGCGCGGCCGTGAAGACGATCCGGCCGTCGCCGCTGCCCAGGTCGTAGACCAGGTCCTTGTCCGTCACGCCGGCCAGCCGGAGCATCCGTTCGACCACGTCCTGGGGGGTGGAGACGAAAACGGCGCGGCCGGGAGGAGGGGGCTCTGCCGCCGGGGGCGCGAGCCGGATCCGCGAGGGGACAGGCCGGGCCCCCCCGCGCACATCGTAGCGGAACAGGCGGCCTTCGTCGCGCAGGTACAGGCATCCGCCCGCCACGACAGGGATCGTCGCCCCCGCACCGTCCTTGTGATCGCCGATCTGGAATCGGCCCTTGACGACCGGCTTCTCCGGGGAGGCCTCAATCAGTGTCACCTCGCCTTTGGAGGTCTTCAGGTAGAGTCGCCCTTCGGCGCAGGTGAAGGATCCGCTCTGCGGTTTGGGCCAGCGCTCTTTCCACGCCGTCTTTCCGGTCGCCGCCTCGAGGCAGATCAGATGAGCCGGAGAGCTCGGCACTCCATAGAGATGCGGCCCGCTCAGCACGGAGCTGTCCTGCGTGAACTGGAAGGCCATCCGATCCAGGGCATACTCCTCCCGGGCCTCGAAAGCCTCGCCGCAGGGAACCAGCTTCAACCGGACGAGCCGGCCCATCCATCCGCTGGTGGCGATCACGGAGTCGCCTGCGACGATCGGGGTTTGCGGATAACCGTAGTTTCCCGGCGTGAGGATGCGGTCGTAGCTCCAGAGAAGCGTTCCGTCGACGGCCCTGAAGCCGAACAGGCCCTGCCTCATGTAGGCCACGTACTGCCGCACGCCTCCGACCTCGGAGACGACCGTGGCCCCCCACTCTCCGGACCAGTAGGACGAGGACCCGCTCTCGGTCGTCGCGCTGCGCCAGAGCTCACGCCCCGTCCGCTTGTCCAGCGCGACCATCGCCGGGGCCGGGCCGCCGATGACGCAGATGAGGCGGTCGCCGTCGACGAGCGGATAGTCGCAGCTGCCGCGCGGCGATCTCGTCCCTCCGAGATGCTCGACGTAGTCTCTCCGCCAAAGCTGATGGCCGTCGCGGACGTCCAGGCAGCTCAGCTGACCGTCCCCCGAGAAGGCGTAGACCCGGTCCTCGTCCACCGTCGGGGCCCGCTGCATGAGCCAGCGCATCAGCACGTGCTGCACGATCCCGTTCGTGGTGCCGATGGGCGCCACCCATAGGCGCCGGCCCGTCCGCTCGTCGAGCGCCGTGAGGAACTCCGTGCCGCCGAAGTACCCCAACGGGAAGACGCGGCCTCCGGCCACGGCGATGCCGGCGATTCCCTCCCCGATCCCATCGACCTCCCAGGACAGCGGCGGTCCGCCCTCGGGCCACTCCTTCAGGAGACCCGTTTCTGTCGAGACGTTGTCCCGGTTCGGTCCCCGCCACTGCGGCCAGTATCCGCCGGCCGCCGAGCAGGACGCGAGGATGAGGAGACAAGCCGCGAACCAGCGAGAGGATCTCATGAGCCTATTTCAGCGGCGTCGTCCACACGTAGATCGCGTGCTCGACCTGGTCCTCCTTGGAGACGACCTTGAGCTCCAGGTCGGGCTTCGGTCCCGCATCGCCCAGCAGGTGGGCGTGCGACACGATCCTCGAGCCGGGCTTGAGCTTCCTCAATTGAGGAAGCAGCTTCGCGTTGTTCGGCGCGCCGAGATACAGCATCACGACGCTCGCGGGCGCCAGGTCGACCGTGAACAGATCCTTCTCCTCGATCGTCACCAGGTCGTCCAGCTTCTGCTGCTTCACCTTGAAGCGCGACTCCCCCACCAGCCCGGGATTGATCTCGAATCCGACGGACTTGCAGCCGTGGTTCTTCGAGGCGGCGATCACGATGCGGCCGTCGCCGCTGCCGAGGTCGTAGACCAGGTCGTCCTTGGCGATCTTCGCCGCTTCGATCATCTTCTCGACGACGTCCTGCGGCGTCGGCACGAAGGCGGCATCGGGACCCTTGCCCGGTTCGGAGGGCCGGGCCGCCGGCGGGCCCACCTTGATGCGCCAGACCGGCGGGGGCTCCTGGTAGTCCGGCCCGCGCAGGTCATAACAGTAGATGGAGTCCAGATCCCGCAGGTAGAGCCGGCCCCCGGCCAGGACGGCCTGGTTGTAGCCCCCTTCGTTGGAGGGGTCCGGCTGGACGAAGCGGCCTTTCAGCCGACATTCGGCGGGATCCGCGTCGAAGAGCTGGACCTGCCCACCTCTGTACTCGCCGCGGACGATGAGCAGGCCGTCCGCGGCCAGGACCGCCGCGGTCCCCATGCCCCCTTGTCCCCAGAGCTGCTTCCCTGTCTTGAACTCGATGCATTTCAAGGAACCGTCGGAGGCGTAGATGTGATCCCCCAGGAGAGTGACGCTGCGATGGTGTCCCGTCTGCTTGCCCGAATAGAGGGGCTCCGCCTGGAGTTTGCCGTCCATCGAGCTGATCTTGAAGGCGTTCCATCCGATTCCGTAGCCCGAGGTCACGAGGACCTGATCGTCGTGAACGATCGGAGTCGAGGCGACCAGGGTCCTCCCGTCGAAATCGGTCCGCCAAAGCAGGCGTCCGTCCGTGGCCCGGATGCCGGCGGCGCTCTTCATCGTCAGCACGACGTACTGCCGGACGCCGACGATCTCGGCGACGACGACCGCCGACTGCGGCATCGGGTCCTTGAGTTCCGCGCTCCTCCAGACCACGGCGCCCGTCTTCTTGTCCAGCGCGGCGAGCGTCCCCTGGGGACCGCCCACCGCGCAGATCAGGAGCTTGCCTTCGACCAGCGGGCTCTCGCGGTAGGCGAAATAGCTCATCTTCCCGGCGAGATCTTTCTGATAGTCCTTCTCCCATACGGTGTCGCCGTTCCCGCTCTTCATGCAGAGCAGGCGGCCCTGCGCCGTGCAGGCGTAGACCCGGTCGTCGTCGACCGTGACCGAGCACTGCCCCAGGAAGCGCATCAGCGCGTACTCGCCGGTTTTCGGACCGATCGGCCGGTCCCAGACGATCTTGCCCGAACCGTTCAGCGCCGTGATGCAGTACTTATCCTCCTTGGATCCCAGGACGAAGATCAGACCGCCCGCGACCGAGACGGGACCTCCGCCGTCCCCCGCCCCGCCCGCCTTCCACAGCAGCTTGGGTCCGCCCTCCGGCCATTCCTTGAGCAGACCCGTCTCTGTCGAGACGTTGTCGCGGTTGGGCCCGCGCCACTGGGGCCAATGTCCCGGCGCCTGCTCCTGGGCGCCGCAGAGGAAGGCCAGCAGGGCGGCGGTCAGA
>JACQFK010000564.1 GCA_016200125.1 Planctomycetota bacterium | reverse complement strand
GGCCTTCTCGGGAAAGGCCTCGGCCAGGATCGCTTCGGCCGCCGCGAAGTACTTCTCCACGTGCGCCGGCGAGAGCGAGAGCACCGAGCCGATGCGCTCGAAGCCGTGCCAGTTGGGGTCCTCCGGGAGGCCGGTCGGGTCGGCCGCGTCGTAGCGGACGCCCAGGAGGTCCTGGACGGTGTTGGCGTACTCCTCGCGGGTGAGCTTGTGGAAGGTCACGCGCTCGCGCTTCGCGCTGCGGGCGGCCTCGCCTTCCTTGAGGCGCGCGGTCACCCAGTCCACGATGCGGGACGACTCGTCGACCTTGGGCTTCGGCTCGCCCTTGGGGGGCATTTCCCCCGTGTTGAGGCGCTCGAGGACGTCGCCCCAGCGGACCGAGGCGGAGGCGTTCGCGAAGTCGCGCGTGAGGGTGTCGACGCGGAACTCCCCCTTCTGCTTCGCCGGGCCGTGGCAGCGCACGCAGTGGGTGTCGAGGAAGGGGCGGACGGCCTTGTCGAAGTCCTCGCCGTCGGCGGACGCCGTCCCCCGCGTCTCGAGGGAGGCCCCCAGCAGGAGCAGGATCAGGGAGAGGTGCCGGATGCGCATCGGCTTTCCTCTATATAGCGGCAGCGCGGGATTTATTATGGAAGATCCTCGGAATCACTTCTTCAAGGCGGCGGCCGTTTCCTGGTGCTGCGCCCAGGCGGTTTCCTGGAGCGTCTTGACCGTGTCCGCCGGGAGGGCGTCGGGGGCGGCGAGGCCGAGGGGGCTGCGCCCGGTCATCGCGGCGTAGATCATGCAGGAATACAGGTAGGAACCCCACAGGCCCGGGTGGGCGCGGTCCTTGGCGAAGAGGCTTTCCAGCCGCTCGGTCGAGGGATTCTCGCCGAAGTAGCGGATGTAGGCGTAGCTGGCGTCGACGATCGGGATCCCGAGCTCCTTCCCCATCGCGAGATGCAGGCCGTGCTGCCGCTCGAAGCCCTTGGGATAGTCGCTGAGAATCGACGCCGTCCCGAAGAGCAGCGTCTTCGAGCCGCTCTCCTTGACCAGGGCGTGGAACTGCCGCGCGTAGGGTTGAAAGGCCGGCTCCTGCACGTTGTAGATGTCCTGCAGGACGACGAAGTCCCACTTGCCGCCCGCGATCATCCCGCGCGCCGACCCTTCGCCGGTGCCGGCGTCCCAGTGCGACTTCAAGGACGCCCCGCCTTTAACGCAGCCGCTGATCTTGATCGGGCGGCCGCCCTTGTCCGACGCGGCCAGCTTCTCCAGAAGCTGCTCTTTGACGATCGTGGGACACTGGCTGTTGCCGATGAGCAGGACGTTGATCGGCTTCGGGGCTTCCTGCTGGGTCGTCGCGACGTCGGCCCAGGCCATGGCGGCGATCAGCAGCGCGACGCGTCGTGCGTTCATCCGAGAGGGAGTCTACCCTATCGGCATGAGGATCCCCAAATCCTACTTCGGCTTCGCCGGCCAGAGCGCGTTCATGATCTCCAGCGTCCGGTCGACGAGGAGGCGCCCGCCCTCGGGACCCACCAGGCCGCTTTCCGGGATGGCGCTGTAGCCGCCGCCCGCGACGGCGCGCTCCGTGGGAAGGTAGCCGCCGCAGCCGCAAGCGAGCTGGATCAGGAAGGTCTGGAGCGCCCGGCTTCGCGCGCGGATCTGGATGCCGTAGTCCAGGAAGAGCTCGAAGGCGTTCGAGGCGATGGACACGTCGCCCAGCCGGATCACGTGGAGCTCCATCGGGTAGACCGCAAAGTCCGCCGGCCGCTCGAAGCGCTCCAGCACCTTCCCGTGCCAGCGCAGGCGGGAGATGTCCACCGAGTTCCGCTGCTCGACGGGCTTCTTCTCCAGGGGGGCGACGATCGCCCGGGCCGCGGCCGCCTCGGCCTCCGTCACCTTCCGTCCGGGAAGCTTCAGGTCTTCCACGCGGTGCGCGAAGGGCAGCTCGACCTGGACGTCGTTCTTCACCGCCCGGTAGGCATAGTCCACCGCGTCCGCCATCCTCTGGGCGATGGCGCGCGTCTCCGAGACGTTGCCGCTGAGCTTCCTCATGCGGGCGTCCGCCGCCTTTCGAAACTGCGGATGCGGCGACTGGTCGCCGGCCGCGCCGCACCAGGGCAGCAGGTGGAGATCCGCGCCGTAGCGCTCGCGCAGGATCGCCCGGACGTCGTCCCAGAAGTCCGACGAGATCGTCATCGCGTTCTCGACCACCTGGGAGGGGCAGGCGACGTTGATCGCCATCCCGGTGAGCCGCCGCTCGCCGTCGAAGAAGAAGAGCGTTTCGACGGCGTGATCCTCGGGCCCCTCGACGCTCCGGAAGTCGGGCCGGTCGTTCCGCCCGTACATGGCGGCCTTGCCGTCCGCGTAGGTCATCCTGCGATTAAGACCCACGACGGCATAGCCCAGCCCCCAGGTGACCCCGCCGGGCTTCCGGCCTTTCCAGGCTTCCACGACCGCCTCGGCCGCGCGGCCGAGGAAGAAGTCGACGTACTCCGCCGGCTTCATCACCCCCTCCTCGGTGACGT
The DNA here is from genome assembly GCA_016200125.1 of Planctomycetota bacterium. The sequence goes on along the minus strand of JACQFK010000564.1, from coordinate 2,622 downwards.
CGTACCAGTCGTCGTCGGTGACCGGGGCGGTGTGCGTGTGGGTGGCGCTGAGGAGGAGTTTCCGCAGGTCGAAGCCCTTGAGCTTTCCCTCCAGGAGCTTCCGGAGCTTCGCCTGGATGCCGTCGCGGATCGCGACCAGGTCACAGGAGACCAGGATGGCCTGGTCGATCGCGCCCTCGCCGGAACGCGTCTCGAGCGCGAGCGCCGTGACCGAGAGGCGCGCCGCCACGCCCGTGGAGATCCGCTTGTTGAACTGCCCCGCCAGCGCGACGGGCCGCTCCGGCGTGATGTCGCGGGTCGCCCAACCGACGGAAAGGGTTCCCTTCGGCGGCGCGGCCGCGTCCTGCGCCCAGGACGGGACCGCGCCCAGCGCGGCGATGAGCGTGAGGCGAAGCAGCGTCTTCATGAAAAGGTCCTCCAAGCTCGTATTCTACCCCCCGCCCCCCTACGGAATTGCGCAGCCCTTGTATGGAATTACGCAGGCCCCGGCGGGTATCAGTATTCAGTGGCAACGGCTTCGGAGCGCTGAGAAGATAGGCCTGAACCTCCAAGGAGCTCGACATGATCCCGATGAACCGGCGCGACTTCCTGGCGGCCGGCGCCGCCGCCCCCCTGGCCTTCGCCCTCCGCCAGGATCCCGTCTTCAAGAAGAAGATCAAGAAGGCCTTCATCGCGGGTCCCGACGAGACCTCCTTCAAGAAGGCCAAGGACAACGGGTTCGACGGCGTCCAGCTCGGGTCCTGGAACCACAAGCCCGAGGACGCCCGCAAGGCCCGCGAGACCGCCGAGCGGATTGGGATCCGGATCTGCTCCCTGATCCGCGCCTGGGTGCCGCTCGACGCCCCCAAGGCGGACGAGGTCGACAAGCACGTGGCGAGCATCGAGGCGGCCCTCCTCGCGGCCGAGGCCTTCGGCTGCAGCAATATCCTCCTCGTCCCGGCGCTCGGCCCGAAGGTGGCGGTTCCCCCCGCCCACGAGTTCGACATCGAGATGGACGAGAAGGGCATCGTGAGCCGCGTGGTCAAGGGGGACAACGAGAAGTACCAGCCCTACATCGAGGCCCAGAACCGCGCGACGAGATCCTCCTGGGAGGTCATGAAGCGGCTGACGCCGACGGCCGAGAAGACGAAGGTCGCGATCGCCCTCGAGAACGTCTGGAACAACCTCTGGGTGCGCCCGGACCTCTTCAAGAGGTTCATCGACGGCCACAACCACCCGCTGGTCCGCACCTTCTTCGACTGCGCGAACAACGTCAAGTACGGGATCCCGCCGGAGACCTGGATCCGGACGCTGGGTGCGTCCGTCATCGAGCTTCACATCAAGGAGTACCGCAACAACCCCGACGGCAAGAGCGGCGTGTGGACCAACCTGCGCGAGAACGGCATCAACTGGCCCGAGGTCCGCAAGGCTCTCGACGAAGTCGGCTTCGACGGCTTCGCCACGATCGAGGAATCGGGCGCCAAGCCGAGGCTTCCGCTCGACGAGCAGTCGAAGCAGCTCGACCTGATCCTCGCGGGGAAATAGCCCGCTTACTTCTCGTCCAGGAGCGCCTTCACGCGGATGTCGACGCCGGCGGGCATGTTCAGGGTGCGGAGCTCGTCGATGGTCTTGGAGGTGGGCTCGGTGATGAAGATGAGGCGCTTGTGGGTGCGGATCTCGTACTGCTCGCGGGCCTTCTTGTCGACGTGGGGCGAGCTGAGGACCGTGATCCGCTCGATGCGGGTGGGAAGCGGGATCGGGCCGCTGACCTTGGCGCCCGTGCGCCTGGCGCTGTTCACGATGTCCATCGCCGCCTGGTCGATGCTCTTGGAATCGTAGGCTTCGATGCGGATGCGGATGTTCTGGGCCATGGGCTAGTCCTCAGCAATGAGATCAACGAAGCGGGAGAGCGCTTTCCGGGTCCTCAACGGGCGGCGGGAGCTTTCGCCTTCGCGGGCTTGGCGGCCGCCGGGGCGTGGCGCGAGGAGCCCTTGGCCCCCCAATGAGTCTCCCCCTTGGAGCGCGGCGTGGTCTTCCCGGTACGTCGGTTGAAACTGCCTCGATTGGGCATCTGGAAGTCCTTTCGTTAGAAGCCGAGCGTCTCCAGCGCAAGCCGCATGCCATAATGAGATCGGCAGGCGCCAACTGGCGGATGACAAGTCGGCTTTGGCCGACCCTGAATCATTTTGATAGCCGACCCGCTCACTTTGATCATCCGGCCGGTTCAGGCGTGATCAGCCGTCGCCAGGGGAAGATCGATTGCCCATGGTGTACATTGTCCATTCTCGGAGAATGCCGAGGGGACGATGGGTTGAGAGCGTAAAGCATGAGGGGCCCCCGATGAAACGACTCGCGCTGATCGTCCTGCTGTTCCCGCTGGGCTGCGGCGACTCCGCCCCGCCGCCGCCCTACGTCCGCCCGAGCGACCGCCCGCTGCTGCGCCCCGATGCTCCGGAGGCGAAGACGAAGGCGCCCGAGCGCTTCAAGGTCCGCTTCACCACGTCCCAGGGAGCCTTTGTGATCACGGTGGAGCGGGCCTGGGCGCCGCTGGGCGCGGACCGTTTCTACCACCTGGTCCGCGGCCGCTTCTTCGAAGAAGCCCGCTTCTTCCGGGTCCTCAGCGGCTTCATGGTCCAGTTCGGC
>JACQFK010000584.1 GCA_016200125.1 Planctomycetota bacterium | reverse complement strand
AGGGCCCCTACCTACTCGATTCCCCCGCCGGTCTTAGCCATCCCTTAACGAGATCTTGACGCGCGGTTCACCCCGGCCTCCGACAATCAGGGGCAGGAGGGCGAATCCATGATGAAGAAGCTGGCGGTGGCGGCGGTGATCGCGGCGGCGCTGGGCTGCGGCGACGGGTCTTCCGGCTCCGGGGGCGCGGGGGGCTCGGGAAAGACGAACACGGCGGACAGCGACCAGATCATCTGCTACGGGCGCGAGAACAACTCGGGCACCTACATGTACTTCAAGGAGCACGTGCTCGCCAACGAGGACTTCGCGGCCGACGTCCAGACGCTCCCGGGCACCGCGGCGGTGATCAACGCGGTCTCGAAGGACAAGGCCTCGATCGGCTACGGCGGCATCGGCTACGTGAAGGGCGTGCGGGCGCTCAAGGTGAAGAAGGACGCCGCGTCGCCGGCGATCGACCCCTCGCTCGAGAACGTCGTGAACGGCTCCTATCCCATCAGCCGCTATCTGTACTTCTACACGGTCGGCCGGCCGGAGGGCGCGCTCAAGCACTACGTCGAGTGGGCCCGCGGCGCCCAGGGCCAGAAGATCTGCGGCGAGGTGGGCTACTATCCGCTGCCCGAGAAGGAACGGGCGGGCGATGCCGGGGCGGCCCCCGCGGGCAAGGCTACGATCACCGTCAAGGGCTCCGACACCATGGTGATCCTGGGCCAGCGCTGGGCGGAGCACTACATGAAGAGCAATCCCGACATCACGATCCAGATCACCGGCGGCGGCTCCGGCACCGGCATCGCGCAGCTCATCAACGGCGCGACGAACATCTGCCAGGCCTCGCGCCCGATGAAGCCCGGGGAGATGAAGATGGTCAAGGACAAGCACGGCAAGGACGCGGTGGAGTTCAAGGTGGCGATGGACGGCCTGGCGGTCTTCGTCCACGAGACGAGCCGGCTTCAGGAGATCTCGCTGCCGGAGCTCAAGGCGATCTACACGGGCAAGGCCAAGACCTGGAGCGCGCTTGCCAAGCCCTGAGCCCCTGCTGCTCGCGGGGAAGCCGCGCCGCCTGGAGGGGCTGATCGAGCTGTTCATCCGGTCGAGCGGGTTCATCGTCATCGGCTCGGTCGTCCTGATCTTCTTCTTCGTGGGGAAGGAGGCCGTGCCGCTCCTGACCTCGCCGGAGATCCACCAGGAGGTCACGGTCCTGCGGATGATCGCGCCCCAGCCGGGGGGCGGCTACTCCTGGCAGCCGGTCTCGACCGTGCCGAAGTACTCGCTCCTGCCCCTGCTCATCGGCACGCTCAAGGTGACCCTCGTCGCCCTCGTGATCGCGCTGCCGGTTTCCGTCGGCGCCGCGATCTTCACGTCGGAGTTCGCCCCGCAGGGCGTGCGCGAGGTGATCAAGCCGGCGGTCGAGCTGCTGGCGGGCATCCCTTCGGTGGTGCTCGGCTTCTTCGCGCTCATGGTGCTGGCGACCTGGCTCCAGGACGCCTTCGGGATCCGGATCCGTCTCAACGCGGTCACCGCGGGCATCGGGCTGGCGCTCGCCGTGATCCCGATCGTCTACACCGTCTCCGAGGACGCGCTGTCGGCCGTCCCCCAGGCCTTCCGCGACGGCTCGATGGCCCTGGGGGCCAACCGCTGGCAGACCGCCTGGCGCGTCGTCCTCCCCGCGGCGACCCCGGGCGTGTTCGCCGCCTGCGTGCTCGGCGCGGGCCGGTCGATCGGCGAGACCATGATCGTCCTCATGGCGAGCGGCAACGCCGCCACGATGTCGCTCAATCCGACGCACTCCTTCCGCAGCTTCTCGGCGACCATCGCCGCGGAACTGGGCGAAGTGGTCCACGGCGACGCCCACTACCGGGTGCTGTTCTTCATCGGCGCCGCTCTGTTCGTGATCACGTTCCTGCTCAACCTCGCCGGCCACGCCTACGTGGGCCGGCTCAAGAGAAAGCTCCGGGGCTAGATGAGCCGCTGGATCAAGATCATCGCGCTGGGCTTCACGAGCCTCACGGGCTTCGCCTGCCTGCTCATCCTCGCGATGGTCGCCATCATCCTGGGCGACATCGTCATCCACGGCCTTCCCGGCCTGAGCTGGGAGTTCGTCTCCTCCGAGCCCAAGGCGGGGATGACCGAGGGCGGCATCTTCCCGGCGATCTTCGGGACCGTGGCGCTCGTCCTCCTCATGACCGTCGCGGTCGTCCCCCTCGGCGTGGCCGCGGCGGTCTACCTGCAGGAGTACGCCTCGCAGGATTCGAAGCTCGTCCATCTGGTGCGGCTCGCCCTGCAGAACCTGGCGGGCGTCCCGGCCATCGTCTTCGGGCTTTTCGGGCTGGGGCTCTTCGTCGAGTTCACCGGCGGCTCGATCGACCAGCTCTTCTTCCGGGACACGCTGTCCAAGCCGACCTTCGGTCAGCCCTGCATCTTGTGGGCCTCGCTCACCCTCGCGGTCCTCACGCTGCCCACGGTGGTGGTGGCGACGGAGGAGGCCCTCCGCGCCGTGCCGCGCAGCTACCGAGAGGCCGCCTACGCGCTGGGGGCGACCCGCTGGCAGGTGGTCCGCCACGTGGTGCTGCCCCAGTCCATCGGGGGCATCCTGACGGGCACCATCCTCGCGATCTCCCGCGGCGCGGGCGAGGTCGCGCCGATCATGTTCACCGGTGCCGCGTACTTCCTCCCCCATCTGCCCACGAAGCTCAACGACCAGTTCATGGAGTTGGGCTACCACGTCTACGTCATGGCCACCCAGTCGCCCGACGTCGAGCAGACCAAGCCCGTGCTCTACTCGACCGTGTTCGTGCTGCTGGCCGTGACGTTCCTGCTCAATTTCAGCGCGGTCCTCATCCGCTCGCGCATCCGCCGGAGGCTGCGGTCGACATGAGCGCCATCGTCGAGTTCCGGAAGTTCTCCGCCTGGTACGGCGAGGCGGCGTCGCTCCAGGAGATCACGCTTTTGGTCCCGGCCCACGAGATCCTGGGCATCATCGGCCCCGCCGGCGGGGGGAAGACCACGCTCCTGCGCAGCCTGAACCGGATGAACGACTTCGATCCCCGGTTCCGCTGCCAGGGGGGGATCCTGTACCACGGCATCGACCTCTACCAGCAACCCGTGGACGTCGCGGTCCTCCGCCGCAAGATGGGCATGGT
>JACQFK010000577.1 GCA_016200125.1 Planctomycetota bacterium | reverse complement strand
TAAGCGCCTTTTGCTTTCTTATAACAAGAAAATCTAAGTCCGACAGACTGCTAACTCTAAGAGCCTACGAAATCGCGCGAGTCTCTCTTGGGGAGGTTCGAGCAGGCCTAAGAATTGTTGCGGGTTTGTTCCAGGCGGGTTAGGATGCGCCCGCCTTCGGTTTCGTCTATCAGGGTGAAACCGGGGTTTTCCTCATAGGCGTAAACCTCCGCGTGGGCTATGTCGAACCACCAGCCGTGGATTGAAAGCTTCCCGTCGCCCATCATCTTTTTCACGGAAGGGTAGCTTTTAATGTGCTCGATTTGTTGCAGGACGTTGGCCTGCGAAAGTTTGTTGTGGGACTCCAGCTTTTGGTTTATTCCCTTGTCCTGTTCCATTCTTGTAAGGGACGGGAAGGCGTTGTGCAACCATGTTTTGAACATGGGCATCTCCGCTCGCGGCTTGTCGTTCATCAGCTCCTTCATGGCGGCGCATTCCGAGTGGCCGCATATGACGATGTGGGAAATGCCGAGTTGAAGCACGGAATATTCGATGGCCGCCGCCTCGGAAACGTCGCCTAGCGAGACGCCGTTCGGACCGCACGGGGATATCAAGTTCCCCACGTTGCGGATTACAAATAGGTCGCCGGGGTCGGTGGAGGCAAAAAGGTTCGGCACCACCATGCTGTCGGAGCAGGCGATGAACAGCGTGTCCGGGCTTTGCCCCAGCGCAAGACGCGCAAAAGTCTCCGCGTATTCCGGGCGCAGTTTGCTCCTAAACTCCACTATTCCCTTAATTAACTTTTCCATCGCCGCATGATTCTACACCATTTCCTTTTGGGGATTGCTTCGCCACGCCCGCAATGGAGCCCATCGCGAGCGAATGGTCGCCGCCCAGCGCCACCGGGATCCGCCCTTCCCCCATCACCTTGACCACGCGGTCGCAGAGGGCCTGGCAGACTTCGCCGATCTCCTTCGCGAACTTCTTCTTGGTGTCGCCGAGGTGGCATTCCTCGGGAAGCGGGACGTCGATGTCCCCCGTGTCGACGACGTCGTAGCCCAGGATCTTCAGACGCGTGGACAGGTGGGTGAGGCGCAGCGCGCTCGGACCCATGTCCACGCCGCGCCGGTTGCCGCCGAGGTCGAGAGGGACGCCGATGATCGCGACTTTGCCCATCCGCCCCCGATTATAGCCTATTCGTCCAGGGGCGGCATCCGGCTCGGGACCTGGAGTATGAGCGAGCACAAGGCGGTCACATAGATTTGACCCTTGCCGGACTCCAGACCTGCCGGCCAGGAACCGTCGGAGCCCTGGGTCTTCTGAAGCTTCGTCTGGAGGGGGCTCCACCACTTCTTCCAGGCGTCGCCGCCCAGGGGCGCCAGCAACGCCGAACCGAAGTACGCGAGCCGCAGATCGTTCCGGTAGAAGTTCGCCGGTTCGGTGCCCGGGAACGGCGATCCTTCCAGCAGCCACGCGGCCTCGACCGCCCAGCGCTTCGGATCGGGCTTCGGGTCGGTCCACAGGATCGCCCGCTGCCCCGCGGCGCGCGAGGCGGCATCCACCTTCTTCTGACCATCATGGTCCACGAGCGGATCGTGACCGCGAACCAGCGTCTCGGTCAGCGCCCGATCTCCCGTGGCCACCGCCAGGCGGAGAACGTGGAACTGCCAGCCCGCGACGAGTCCGCGGCCCCAGGGACCGCCGGAGTTCTGCTGCGCAATCATCGCGATGCCCTTTGAGGCGGCGCGGATCGCGGACGGATCCCTGCCCCGGATCGCGACTTCCTGAAGGGCCAGCGTCGCGATCGCATGGCTCTCCGGAGATCCGCCGCCGATCGCGCCCGAGTCGCGCTGGCGGGAGCGGAGGAACGCCACGGCCTTGCGCGCCGCCAGGCCCTCCTCCGGCGAGCGCGCGAGCGCCAGCAGCGCCAGCCCCGTCAGCTCGATCGTCTCGTCGGCGGTACTCCCCTTCCAGCTGCCGTCCGGCTCCTGGCGGACCGCCAGCCAGTGCAGGGCCGCGTCGCTCTCCAGCGGCGCCCGGGTCGACTCGATCAGGCGTCGATCGTACGCGAGCGCCTCGCCCCACGCGCTCGCGTCGATCTTCGAGGGGAGCTCCGTCTTGGGCAGCGTGCGGTACTGGGGATCGTCGTCGGGAAAGACCTCGGGCTCGACGTGGGCGATCTTCCCGTGGCCGTCGGCGTCGCTCCGGCGGAGGACCAGGACGGCGCCCACGACGGCGAAGAGCAGCGCGGCGGCCGCGGCGAGTGCGGGCAGCAGCCGGAAGCGGGGTTTCGGGGCGAACTTCGGATGGGCGCGGACGAAGGCCTGTTCGACGCGCTTCTGAAAGTCGGCCGAGGGCTCGATCGTCTCGATGTTGCCCAGCGCGCCGAAGGCCCGCTCGAACTGGGCGAGCTCGCGGGCGCAGGCCTCGCACTGCTCGAAATGACGGCGCAGCATCCCCCGCTCCTCTTCAGAACCTTCGCCCTGGAGGTAGGCCGTGATCTCAGACGCCTTCTCGCACTTCATGACAGTTCCGCGACCGACAGCAGGTCCTTCAGTTTATCCATCGCCGTGTGCATTCTCGACTTCACCGTTCCCACCGGGACTCCCAGGATCTCGCCGATGTCCTGGTATTTCATGCCCTGGATCTCGCTCAGGATCACCACCGCCTTCTGCTCGTCGGGCAGCTGGTCGATCGCCCGCCGCAGCGCGTCCTGCTGCTCGCGGCGGGCCAGGATGTCGACCGGGCTCGCCGCCTTGGAGGCCACCCGGTCCTGCAGCGCCCGCCCCTCGCCGGCCCCGCCCCCCTCGCTCTGGAGCGACAGGGGCTTCCCGTGGACCGCCGCCGTCCTCATCCGGTCGATCCACAGGTTGCGCGCGATCCGGAACAGGAAGGTCGTGAACTTCGCCTGCGGCTCGTAGCTGTCCAGGTGCGAGTAGATCCGCAGGAAGACCTCCTGGGCGCCGTCCTCGGAGGCCTGGCGGTCCCAGCAGAGGTGGTAGAAGAAATTTATCAAAGAGCGCTGGTGCCGGCCGACGAGCGCGGTGAACGCACCAAGCTCGCCCTCCTTGACCGCGGCCAGGAGCGCCGCGTCGTCCTTCTGGCTCCAGTCGTCCTTCATCAACGTTTGCTACGGAGAAAGGTTCAGTCCGGCCAGGAATTTTGCGCTTCGTTCTCCCCGTGCATGAACCATGAGACGCCGCGAGGTCTCTCCTGTCAGGTCGAATTCGATCCGGACATGGTCGCCCAGCAGCTTTTCCTCGACCTTGTCCGCCCATTCCAGCACGACCACGCCGTCGTCGCGGACGTCGGTGAAGCCCAGCGACGGCAGGTCCACCCGGTCGAGCCGGTAGAGGTCGAAGTGGGCCAGCCGGAGCCGCCCCGCGTGGAGGTTCATCAGGACGAAGGTCGGACTCGTGACCTCATCCTCGGCGAT
>JACQFK010000576.1 GCA_016200125.1 Planctomycetota bacterium | reverse complement strand
GGCAGGTCGGGCCCGCCGCCCGGACCGCTCGCGACGCCGGGGTTCACCTTCTTGGCCTGGGCGCCGCCGGCCTCCGTCGCCGGATGCTGGGTGTCGTACCACCATTTCTTGGCGAGGTCGACCACCGCCGCCGGGATCTTGATGCCGGCGTCGTGGCAGGCGCGCAGGCCGAGCGCGGCGTACTGGCTGTTCGAATTGTCCCCCGCCACGCCGTCCTTCGTCTTCGTGACCGACAGCTTCCGGATGACCCGGGGCTTGATCCGCTCGCCGGCGGCCATGGCGGCCAGGATCTCCGGCGTGACCGGCCGGGCGCCGGCCGAGGCGACGTCCGTCTTTCCGCCGCCGGTCGGGACGTTCTTCACGGCCTCCGTGGGCTGGCCGTAGCCCCATTGCCCCGTGGAGGACTGGTTGTCGACCAGGTACTGCGCGCACTGCCAGATCCGGTCCTGGTACTTCACCCGGTCGAGTTCCTCGAGCGCCATCGCCTGGAGGACGACCTTGTAGGTGCGCTCGAGGGGCGCGGCCAGGATCCCGGGCAGCAGCTTCTGGATCGCGGGGTCGTTGTCGGGCACGCGCGCCTCGATCAGCGTGAGGAGCACGAGCTCGTCCGTGTTGGCCATCTCGTGGTGGGTGCCGGGCGAAGGCGTCTTCTTCAGGTACTCGACGCCCGCCGAGATGGCCTGGCTGACCTTGACCTGGTCGACCGTGTCGAAGCCCTTCTGGTCCTGTCCGGCGGCGGAGAGGACGGGAAGGACGAGGGTCAGCGCGAAGGCGATCCGGCGCATCAGTTCCGCTCCTGGAAGAAGTAAGCCCGGGATTCTACCTTCTGCCGTCCGTGGACGCCACCAGAGGTTTCGTCGCCTTCTTGAGGAAGAGGATGGCGAAGCAGGTGTCCCAGGTCGCCTCGCGGCCCGACCAGGACCCGTTGGCCTGCTGGGCGTCCAGGAGGAACTTCGCCCCTTCGTTGTACCAGTCGTGCGTCCCCATCTTGTCGGTCCCGAACAGCACGCCGGCCCGCTCGATCCCGTAGAGGTAGTACTCCAGCCACTCCGTGCCCTTCCCCGGGTTGTTGGCGACGGCGAAGTGGCTGCCGAGCCAGGCCATCCCGTTCTTCACGATCGGGTTCTTCTTCCAGTCCTTCTTCATCATGTAGTCGTAGATCGTGAGCGCGCCGGTGGCGCCCGCGGTCATGGAGCCGTAGGGATTGCCGTCGCCCGCGGCCTTGTAGCCCCAGCCCTGGGGCTTGCCCGGCGTCTCGCCGGGGGTCGACTGGACGGCGCCCGCCCCGGCCTTGTCGCCTTCGATCGCGTGGGCGCTCTCGTTCAGCCAGCGCACCGCGAGGGCGATCGTCTCCTCGGGGATGAGGATGCCCGCGTCGTAGCAGGCGCGGAGGCCGAGCGCCGCGTACTGGGTGTTCGAGTTGTCGCCCGAGGCGCCGCCGTCGCGCTGCTTCTTGATCGGGATCTTCCGGACGACCTTGGGCTTGGGCGGCCGGGCGCCGGCGCCGAAGTCGCGCGCGCCGGTCACCGGCTTGGGCTTCTCCGCCTTGTCGTCGGACGCGACGCCCGTCGGGACGTCCTTCGGCGCCGTGGTCGGCGTGCCGTAGGACCACTGGCCGTTCTGGCACTGGTTGTCGATCAGGTGCTGCGCGCAGTAGGCGATGCGGTTCTGGTACTTCACGCGGTCGAGTTCCTCCAGCGCCATCGCCTGGAGCGCGACCTTGTAGGTCTGGTAGGGCTCGTCCGAAAGCACCCGTTCGAGCAGCGCCTTGAAGCGCGCGTTCGTCGGGGGCACGTCGGCGATGATGAACGTGTAGAGGATGAGCTCGTCCGAATGGGTCGCCTTGGAGTGGGGATGGCCGGGCGAGTCGGCGGTCTTCAGGTACTCGATGCCCTTGTGGATGGCCTGGTCGATCTTGGACTGGTCCTGGCCCAGCGCCAGGGACCCCAGGATGAGAAGCGAAACGGCGGCAAAAACGGCCTTCATAGATCCCCTCCAAACGGCGGCGCCCCCCCCGGGGGCGTCCGCAATCTTGTCTACTTACTACGTCGCGGGGGCGGGCCAAGGTGACGGAAACCCGGGATCGAGTCATCGGGCCATTGAGCTATTGAAAAACCGTCAGCGAAAGTCCTCAGGCAGACCCCTGGCGCGCCTGTCCTTGACTGTCTTTTTTGCGCCGGCGGGACGAATCTCGCGGCGATTCGGGTGTGCCTCCGCCGCAGGGCCGGAGGCTTCCGGTAGGGTCGGATTTCGCTCTAGGACTGTCCGTCAATAGCCCGATTCACTTCCGGTCTTCGCTGGCGACGAGGGGACGGGTAGCCTTCTTGAGGAAGAGGATCGCGAAGCAGGTGTCCTGCGTGGCCCGGTCCTTCTCCTCCGGCTTCGTCCGGTGGCCCCAGGAGCCGTCGGCGTTCTGGTCCTTGAGCAGGAACTTCGCCCCCTCGGAATACCAGTAGTGGTCGCCGAACTTGTCGGCGCCGAAGAGGATCCCGGTCCGCTCGAGGCCGTAGAGGTAGTAGTAGTTCCGGTTGATCGCCCAGTGCTGGGCGAGCCAGGCCATGCCCTGCTTGACGTGGACGTCCTCCTTCCAGCGCCGGCCGAGGATGTAGTCGTAGAGGATGAGGCTCGAGGTCCCGCCCGCGGTCATCGCGGAGTAGGGCGCCTTGTCCGGCTGGGAGGCCTTGTCCTTGTAGTTCCAGCCCTCGGACTTCTCGGCGCCGCCGGTGGCGACCGCCTTGCCGTCCTTGTCGACCTCCCCCTGCTGGCTCTCGCGCCACCACTTCACCGCGAGGACGAGCACCGTGTCCTGGATCACGATCCCCGCGTCGTGGCAGGCGCGGAGGCCGAGCGCGGCGTACTGGGTGTTCGAGTTGTCCCCCGCCGCGGGGCCGTCCTTCTGCTTCTTGACCGGGACCTTCTGCAGGACCTTGGGCTTCTGCTTCTGCTCGGCCGCGCCGAAGTCGCGCGTGCCGCCCGGGACCGCCGCGGGCGCCGGCGTCGCGACCGACTTGTTCTCCGGCACCTTGACGGAGTCGGCGAAGGCGGTGGGCGTCCCGTAGGACCACTGGCCGTTCAGGCACTGGTTGTCGACCAGGAACTGCGCGCACTGGGCGATCCGCTCCTGGTACTTCGCCCGGTCGATCTCCTCGAGGATCATCGCCTGGAGGGCGACCTTGTAGGTCTTCTCGAGCGTCCCCTCGAGCATCTTCTTGAAGTACTTCTGGAAGTCCGGGTCCGACTCGCGGACGCCGGCGTGCACGAAAGTCCAGAGGATGAGCTCGTCCGAATCCTTGATCCCCGCGTGGGCGCCGGGCGAAGGGGCCGTGCGGAGGCAGGCCACGCCCTTCTTGATCGCGGCGTCGACCGCGGCCTCGTCGACGGGCGGGGCGGCGGCCTTGGCGTCCTGGAGTCTCAGGCAGAGTGCGAACACGGCGGCGCTCAGGGTCATGGGATCCTCCTGTACTTCCTCTCAACCCGTGGAGGCGGGCCGGGGTTTCGGTACGGAAATTATCGGAACGGCGCTATTTCTTCAGCTTCGCCCGGTCTTCGCTCGCGACCAGCGCCCGGGTGGCGCGGCGGAGGAAGAGAACGGAGAAGCAGGTGTCCCAGGTGGTGTTGAACCAGTCGCTGTCCTTGCCCCAGGAGCCGTCGGGATGCTGGGCGTTGACGAGGGCGTCGGCGCCCTCGGCGTACCAGAAGTGGTCGCCGATCTTCTCGGTGCCGAAGAGGATGGCCGCCCGCTCGAGCCCGTAGAGGTAGTAGGTGTTCCAGGCCTGGATCTGGTAGTGGACGGTGAGCCAGTTCATCCCGCCCTTCACGAACGAGTCGTCCTTCCACTTCCGGTCGAGCATGTAGTCGTAGATCACGAGGGCGCCCACGCCGCCGGCGGTCATGGCGTGATAGGGCGGCTTGGCATCCTGGGCGTTCTCGTCCTTGTAGTTCCAGCCCTCGACCTTGCCGCTCAGGGCCGTGCCCGAGGCGACGGCGGGCTTGTCCTTGGCGTCCTTCTTGGGGTCCTTGAACTGGCTCTCGCGCCACCACTTGACCGCGAGCAGGACGACGCCTTCGGGGAGGGTGACGCCCGCGTCGAAGCAGGCACGCAGGCCGAGCGCGGCGTACTGGGAGTTCGAGTTGTCGCCGGCGTCGGGGCCGTCCTTCATCTTCTTCACGGCCACGTGCTGGAGGACCTTGGGCTTGCCGTCCTTGGCGAGGGTCGCGCCGGGGCCCGAGGAGCCCCCCGCGGAGGCGACCGCCTTGGGCTGGGTCGGCACCTTGACGTCCTTGACGAACTCGGTGGGGCTGCCGTAGCTCCACTGCCCGTTCTTGCACTGGTTGTCGACCAGGAACTGCCCGCACTGCGCGATCTTCTCCTGGTACTTCACCCGGTCGATCTCCTCGAGGCACAGGGCGGTGAGGGCGACCTTGTAGGTCCGCTCCAGGGGCCGGGACAGGACGGTATCGAGGAGGCCCTTGAGCTTCGGGTCATCCTGGGCGACGCCCGCGTGGATGAAGGTCCAGAGGATGAGCTCGTCCGAATTCCAGTTGCCCTTGTGGAAGTCGGTCTTGGCGGTCCGGAGGAACTCCACGCCCTTCTTGATGGCCTGGTCGACCTTCGCCTCGTCGACCGCCTGGGCCGCGGCGGCGGAGGCCATCGCCAGGGATGCGAGGAACGCCCGCGCCAGGATCGCCTTCATCATCGACCTCCCACTCTGACTCTTACCGTAAACGCGGAGGTCGGAATTCCAACATCCTTCCCGGCCCGCGGCGACCTATTTCCGGCTATCCCCCGTCGCGACGCCGCGGGTCGCCTTCTTCAGGAAGAGGATCGCGAAGCAGGTGTCCCAGGTGTTCTCCTCGGGCTTGTCGGCCTTGTTGCCCCAGGAGCCGTCCGCCTTCTGGGCGTGGACGATGGACTTCGCGCCTTCCATGTACCAGTCGTGGTCGCCGAACTTGGTCGTGTCGTAGAGCATGCCCGCGCGCTCGAGGGCGTACATGTAGTAGAGGTTGTCGTTCACCGCGAAGTGCTTGGCGATCCAGTTCACGCCCGCGCGGGTCACGGCGTCCTTCTTGAAGTCGCGCCCGAGCATGTACTCGTAGATGACGGTCGCGCCGATGGCGCCGGCGGTCATGGCGTGGTAGGGGCCCTTCTGGCCCTCGTCGCCGGGCTTCTTGTAGCTCCAGCCCTGGATCTTGACGCTGTCGCCGCCGGAGTTGACCGCGTTCTTGCCGGCCTTGGCGCTGTCGCCCTCGTCGGGCCACTGGCTCTCGACCCACCACTTGCGGGCGAGGTGGAGGCACTCGACGGGGAGCTTGATGTTGGCGTCGTGGCAGGCGCGGAGGCCGAGGGAGGCGTACTGCGAGTTCGAGTTGTCGCCGCTCTCGCCCGTGTGCTTGGTCTGGGGGACGAGGATCTGCTTCGAGGGCTTCTTGTGCTCGCGGCCGGAGCCGCCGAAGTCGCGCGCGCTGCCAGGCTTCACGCCGGTCTCGACCTTCTTCTCGCGCTCGACGTAGGGGTAGTTCTTCACGTCGACGGGCGCGCCGTAGCTCCACTGGCCGTTGGCCGCCTGGTTGTCGACGAGGAAGGCGGCGCACTGGGCGATCTTCATCTGGAAGCGGTCGGCGTCGAGCTCCTCGAGCGCCATCGCGAGGCAGGCGACCTTGTAGGTCTTCTCGAGCGGCCCCTGGACGCAATGCCGCAGGTACTCGTCGAACTTGGCGTTGGTCTCGGGGATGCCCGCGTGGATCATGGTGAGGAGGATGAGCTCGTCGCAGTCCTTGTGGAGCCAGCCGCCCGTCGAGGGCGCGGTCTTCAGGTACTCGGCGCCTTTCCGGATCGCCTGGTCGATCTCCCGCTGGGAGACCGCGTTGGGATCCTGCGCGAGCGCCGCCGACGCCAAGAGGACGCTCGAAAGGAAGAAGGTAATCTTCGCCATGGCTCGCCCCCCGTATCTACCTGTCTGCAGTACGTCCCCGCCCACCCCCCCGGGTGAACAAGGCCAGAATAGCGTTCACGACCCGCTCTTTCAACGTCAACATGCCGTCATGCGTATGCTTGAATCGCCAAGCCGTCCGCTCCAGACAGTCCGGCGCCCCCTCGGCCAGGAGACGGGCCCGCAGCCCCAAGGCGGCATAGCTGGAGTTGGAGTTGTCGGTCGTGAAGGCCCGCTTCGTCACGACGGGGATCTTGACCTTGGGCTTGCAGCGCACAGCGGGGGCGGCCGGCGGAGGAGGGGCGGGACGGGGGGCGGCCTCGCTACGCCAGGCGGCCGCGGCGGCAAAGAGCGCCGCGCCGAGAATCACGCCGCTGTGCGTCACGATCGCCCCTTTGCTGAACCCTTGCCCTCCCACGTTGCGGAAGGCCGGAAAGGTGACACTATTTTCGCTTGACTCACAATAGTATAATGATATACTTTTTACGACATGAGCGAGCTCCAGCGGCAGCCCTCGGCCCCGCCGCTCTACTCCCAGGTCGAGGCCCGCCTCCTCGAGCGCATCCGCCGCGACTTCCGCCCCGGCGACCTCCTCCCCACCCAGGAGGCCCTCGCCCGCGAGTTCGGCGCCAGCCTCATCACCATCAAGCGCGCCCTCCACGACATCGCGCGCCGCGGGCATCTCCAGTCCACCCGCGGCCGCGGCACCGTCGTCACCCGGCCCGTCGTCTCCGACGATCGCAGCGAGATCCCCAGCTGGACCGACGCCATGACCGGCCTGGGCCGCGAGCCCCGCACCGTCTCCTCCTCCGTGCAGGTCCGCGTCCCCTCCCGCGAGCTCGCCCGCCTCCTGGGCCTCCGCGCCCGCGAGCGCAGCGTCCGCCTCGAGCGGCTTCGCAGCCTGGACGGCCGCCCCTTCTGCCTCATGACCAACGAGCTCCCCTGGTCGCTCGTCCCCGACCTCGCCGACCAGGGGCTCCGCGAGGAGTCCCTCTACGCCTGGCTCCGCAGCCGCCACCGCCTCGTCCCCCGCCGGGCCGACGAGGAGGTCGCGGCCCGGCCGCCCCTCCCCCGCGAATCGAAATTCCTCGGCGCCGACGTCCCCATCGTCCTCGTCGTCCGGCGCCACACCTTCCTCGCCGACGGGCGCCCGCTCGAAGTCGCCGAGATGGCCGCGGACGCCCGCCAGTACCGCTACCGCGTGGAGATCTCCAAGAAGCCATGACCACGAACGCCGCCCTCGCCTACTTCGAGAAGACCGCCGCGCTCCTGGAGTCGCTGAAGAAGACCAAGCTGCCGCAGATCGAGCGGGCCGCCGAGCTCTGCGCCGACCGCATCTCCCGGGGAGGCCTCGTCTTCCTCTTCGGCAACGGCCACTCCCGCATGATGTGCGAGGAGATGATCCCCCGCCAGGGCTGCTACCCGGGCTTCGTCGCCCTCGTCGAGCTCGCCCTCTCCAACCACGCCAACATCGTCGGCACGAACGGCCTCCGCGCCCCCCTCCACCTCGAGAAGTTCGAGGGCTACGCCGAGGAGATCCTCAAGGGCTTCAAGTTCGGCCCCAACGACGCCATGATCGTCGTCTCCACCTCCGGCATCCGCCCCGTCATCGTCGAGATGGCCCTCGGCGCGAAGAAGCGCGGCCTGCCCGTCGTCGGCATCCTCTCCGTCGCCCACTGCCGCCAGGCCGCCTCGGGCCATTCCTCCGGCAAGAAGCTGATCGACGTCGCCGACTTCGTCATCGACAACCAGTGCCCCCCCGGCGACTGCATCGTCGAGCTCGAGGGCCTCGAGTGGCGCACCGGCCCCACCTCGACCGTCACCGGCGGCATGATCATGAACATGATCCGCTGCTCCACCGCCGAGCGGCTCCTGGCGAAGGGCTTCAAGCCCACCCTGCTCCCCAGCCACCAGTTCGTCGGGAACACGAACGCCGCCGAACAGCTGGAACGCTTCTACGAAGCCTACCGGAAAAGCCTGAAGCACCTGTATGAGTGAGACGAAAATCGAAGACCGAAAATCGAAAACCGGGGGCTCCCCCGCAGGGGGCCGGGGGGGAACCCTCCTCGTTTTCGGATTTCGGTTTTCGATTTTCGCTTTCGGGAGAATTCCTTGAAGACCGTCAACATCGCGATGCTCGGCTCCGGCTTCGTCGCCGGCTTCTACCTGCAGGGCCTCTCCAACGTCAACGGACAGCGGGTCGTCGTCAACTACTCGCGCTCCCGGCCGCGGGGCGCCGCCTTCGCGAAGCAGTGGGGCATCCCCGAAACGTCGTCCGACCTCGATGCCGTCGTCGCCCGGAACGACATCGACCTCTACCTCATCGCCCTCCCCAACGAGATCCACCTGCCCGTGAGCCTCAAGCTGTCGAAGGCCAGGCGGAACCAGGCCTGCACCAAGCCGCTCGCCCGCAACGGCCGCGAAGCCCGTGCGATGTTCATGGCCGCGAAGAAGTCCGGCGCCCTCCACGGCTACGCCGAGACCGAGGTCTTCGCCCCCGCCTGCGTGAAGGCCCGCGACATCATCGAGGCCGGCGGCCTGGGCCGCGTCCTCTGGGTCCGCTCCCGCGAATCCCACGGCGGCCCCCACAGCCCCCACTTCTGGGACGTGTCGAACACCGGCGGCGGCGCCATGGCCGACCTCGGCTGCCACACGATCGAGATGGCCCGCTACGCCTTCGGCAAGGAGGACAAGATCGTCGAGGTCATGGCCTGGGGCGCCAACCTCGTCCACCACCAGAAGACCCAGGGCGAGGACAACGCCCTCCTCGTCCTCAAGTTCTCCTCCGGCGGCATCGCCCATTGCGAGCTCTCCTGGACCACCAAGGGCAGCCTGGACCTCCGCAACGAGATCCACGGGACCGAGGGATCGATCTTCACCGACGTCACCCGCTCGACCCCGATCTCCGCCTTCACCACGAAGCCCTCGGGCTACGTGATCGAGAAGGCCGACCTCGACTTCGGCTGGACCAAGCCCCTGCCCGAGGAGGCGCTCAGCTACGGCTACCACGGAGAGATGCGCCACTTCGTCGAGTGCGCCCGCGACGAGAAGATGCCGCGCGAGACCTACGAGGACGGCTGGATCGTCAACCTGATCCTGGATGCCGGTTACCGGTCGATGAGGAGCAAGAAGTGGGTGCGGGTCCGCTACTAGACAAGGTCCTGCTGATCACCGGGTCGACCGGGATCGCCGCCGCGACCGCCGAGCTCTCCGCGGCGGCCGGCGCCCGCGTCTTCGTCACGAGCCGGACGCCCGAACACGCCGACGAGCTCGCGAAGAGGACCGGCGGCGCCTTCCTGGCCGCCGATCTCGTCGAGCCGCAGGCCGCCGAAAGGGCCGTCGAGGCCTGCGTCGCCAGGTTCGGCCGCATCGACGCCCTCTTCAACGTCGCCGGCATCAGCGGCCGCAAGTTCGGCGACGGCCCCCTCGACGAATGCACGGACGAGGGCTGGTCGATCACGCTCGAGACCAACGTCTCCACGATGTTCCGGATGTGCCGCGCGGCCCTGAAGCGCATGCTCCACCAGGCGCCCGCCGCCGACGGCCTGCGCGGCACGATCCTCAACATGGCGAGCGTGCTGGGCTTCTCGCCCCAGGCGGGCCACTTCGCCACCCACGCCTACGCCGCCTCGAAGGGCGCGATCCTCGGGATGTCGAAGTCCATGGCCGCCTACTACGCCTCCGACAAGATCCGCGTCAACGTCATCGCCCCCTCGCTCGTCCGCACCCCCATGAGCGCCCGCGCCCAGGCCGATCCGGTCATCCAGGCGCTCATGAGGACCAAGCAGCCGCTCGCGGAGGACCTGATCGACGCCGCCGACGTCGCCCGCGCGGCGGTCTTCCTCCTGGGCTCCGACTCGCGGAGGATCACCGGCGACACGCTGGTCGTCGACGCGGGCTGGTGCGTGTCCGGATGATCGAGACGCTCGCCGAAACCGACGTCCTGGTCGTCGGATCGGGCTCGGCCGGGTCGACCGCCGCCATCGCCGCCGCCCGCGCGGGCGCCCGCACGATGCTCCTCGAACGCTACGGCTTCCTGGGCGGCACGAGCACCCTCGTCCTCGACACCTTCTACGGCTTCTACACGCCCGGCTCGAAGTCGATCAAGGTCGTGGGCGGCATCCCCGACGACGTCGTCGGCGGACTGAGGAGATTCTCCGCCTGCTTCGAGCGGCCCAACACCTACGGCGCGGGCACCGGCGTGACCTACCACCCGGACTACCTCAAGGTCGTCTGGGAGCAGCTCGCCCGCGATGCCGGCGTCCGCCTCCTCCTCCACGCCTGGGTGCAGGACGTCGAGACTTCGGGCGACCGGGTGACCGGCGTCGTCGTCGCGACCAAGATCGGCCTCCGCCGCGTCGCCGCGAAGATCATCGTGGACGCTTCCGGCGACGCCGACGTCTGCTATCATTCCGGGGTGCCCTTCGAGCTCGCCGGCGAACAGGAACCCGCCCAGACGCTCACCACCACCTTCCGCATGGTGAACGTCGACACGGCGAAGCGGAAGTCCGTCCCCAAGGCGAAGTTCCACGAGCTGATGGCGGCGGCCGCCGCCGGCGGCTACGACCTTCCCCGCAAGGAGGGCAGCGACCACGCGATGCCGGTCCCCGGCATGACCTCGACCATCATGACGCGGCTGCAATCCTATGAGAAGCGGGACGGCAGGGTCGTGAACGCGACCGACCCGGAACTGCTCTCGCGCGCGGAGATCGACGGCCGCCGCCAGGCGCTTGAATACGCCCGCTTCCTCCGCGACCGCGTCCCCGGCTACGAGCAGGCCCACCTCGCCGGCTTCGGGGTGCAGATCGGGATCCGCGAGACGCGGCGGGTCCAGGGGGCCTACCGCCTCACCCGCGAGGACGTGCTCGGCGCGCGGCAGTTCGACGACCAGATCGGCCTCTGCGGCGCCCCGATCGAGGACCATCACGGCGGCGCCGACACCGCCTGGCAGTACCTCCCCGACGGCCGCTGCGTCGGCATCCCCTACCGCACGCTCGTTCCCCAAAAGCGGACGAACCTCCTCGTGGCCGGCCGCTGCTTCTCCGCCACCCACGACGCCCACGCGAGCGTGCGATCGATGGCGCAGTGCATGGCGATGGGCCAGGCGGCGGGAACCGCGGCGGCGATGGCGATCAGGACCGGAGCCTCGCCCGGGGAGATCGACGTCCCCGCTCTCCTCGACACGCTCAGGAAGACGGGAGCGGTCCTCGAGCTATGAGCCCCCCTTCCCGGGATCTCGTCCTGGAGCCGGCGGTCGACTACGTGCTCGGCTTCGACGTCGGCGGCACGCGGCTCAAGGCCGGCGCGGTCACGCAGAAGGGCAAGCTCCTCGGCGAGCACATCATCCCCACCGGCGCCCAGGAGGGGCCCGAGAGGCTCCTCGAAGCGCTCCTCGCGCTCGCCCGGTCGATCGAAAAGAAGATGGGCTTCCCGGCGGTGGCGGCGGGGCTCGGACTGCCGGGCGCTATCCAGCCCGACCGGGGGATCGTGCTCCTGCCGGGCCGGCTCAAGGGGCTCGAGAACTTCCCGATCGTCCCGCGGCTTAGAAAGGCCCTCGGCGTCCCGGTGATCG
>JACQFK010000575.1 GCA_016200125.1 Planctomycetota bacterium | reverse complement strand
GCGCCCTCCGGGCGCGGAATAGCAGAAAGAGCCTTCTTTACTGGGAAAAGGTGAGAGTCGGGCCGGACCTGGAGAGCGGACGCAGGCGGGCTTCTATCTGGACTTCAATACCCCTCGTCGGGGAAGTCCTCGGGCGGCGCCCGGGAGGGAACCTCGCAGGGCAATCCCATCGACCGCAGGATCCGGCGAACGGTCCCAGGCTCCACGATCGTC
Source organism: Planctomycetota bacterium (assembly GCA_016200125.1). The sequence goes on along the minus strand of JACQFK010000575.1, from coordinate 3,738 downwards.
GCAATCACCTTCATCCGGCCGCCGCAGGACGGACACTTCAGCGCGTCCAGGCCAAGCGATCGCCGGATCCGCGTCGCCCAGCCCTGATCCTTCCGCCGCTTCCGGCGCCTTCCTCGATCCGGCCGCTCGTCCTCCTCCCCCTCCCAGGGCTCGATCGGGCAGTCGCGGTCGTCTTCCTCCTGTCCGGCCTCGGGCGACCGGGGAGTCACGAAGGGCCGCCACTCGTGGCTTGGTCCGAGGATGCCGTGGTAGCGCACCAGGTGGGCCCGCGGGCCCGGCACCAGCGCCGCCAGCTTCTCCCGCCTTCGCCAAGGCTACGGCGGGCAGGCCAGCAGCTCCACCGGGTCCAGCACGATCGACCTCGCCCCGTCCCACCTCGGCTTGCGAAGCTCGTACTCGATCCGCCCGTCCCCCCGCTCCCGCAGCCGCTCCTCCGCGAAGGCCGGCCTCAGGATGTACCTGCAGACCTTCTCCAGCTTGCCGCGGTCCTTCCCGCTCAGCTCCACCCCCGCGTGGATCGTGTAGCCGTCCTCCTCCGCCGTGAAGGGCTTCTCGCCCGCTGAAACCCAGGGCAGTCCCTTCACCCGGCCTTCCGCCTCCACCCGCTTCCATCTCGACGCCAGCCCCACGAGCCCCTGGATCGACGCCCCCTGGACCACGTCCAGCAGCGACGGATCGGAGGGCTCCGCCGCGATCGCTCCCCCCTCCTCCCGAGAACCCTCGATGAGGAGCCCCTTCCGGACGAGCCGGCGATTGATCCGCTCCGCCACCCGGCCGACCAGCTCCTCCAGCGCCTCCTTTGAGGGCGCCGGCGCCTCGAAGAACCGGACCCGGCTCGTGCCGGCCTCCCGCCAGTACACGCCGTCCAGCACCAGCGAGTGAAGATGCGGGTGGAGGTTCAGACTCGATCCGTAGCGCTGTACCGACGTCACCGCCCCGCCCACCGCCTCCTCCCGGAAGGGAAGGGACCTCTGCGAGCGCCACTCGTCCGGCTCCAATCCCTCCTTCGCATAGATCAGCTCCCGCTCGTAGTGGCGCGACACCTCCTCCATGAAGATCGTGATCGCCTGCGAGAGCAGCTGCGGGTCCCGCACGAAGTGAAGCCTCACCCCGTAGGGAAAGCTGAGCACCCATTGGCGGATGGGGACTTCGGGGAAGACATGGTCCACCAGGTGCGCCGCCGTGTCGGCCATCCGGCGGCCCATGCAGGACGGGCAGAATCCCCGGCCCTTGCAGGAGAAGGCCACCACCTCGTCGTGGCCGCAACCCGGACACCTCACCCGGGCGAAGCCGTTGGCCAGGATCCCGCAGTCGAGATAGCGCTCGAACTCCTGGCGGACATAGGTCGGCAGCCCCGTCATGCCGCTCCGGCGCGCCGCGACGTCGAGGAACGTGGCCAGGTGGTCCCGAACCGCCCGGTACAGAACCGTCTCCTCGGGCCGCCGCCGCCGGTACTCCGAGCTGACCACGACGCCCGCTTCGCAAGCCGCATGCCGAGCGAATTGCGCGCGGAAAACGCAGCTCGGCACGAGTCCACGTTACGTTTCGTAACGTGACGTTACGTAAAGTAACGCGGCTCTTTTTGCAGCGCGATTTGCGGCGTGGAATCGAAGGTTCTTTCTGGCAGGGGAATTGCGTCTGCGAGAGAGGAGCTGCGGTCAACAACCCCAACGCCCGCCGATCAAGCGGGCCTTGAGGTCGACCCGCAGGCCGCGTATAGTGCCATGATGCGCCGGGAAAACATCGAAGCGTTCGCCGCTCCCAGACCCTTCCACCCCTTTGAGATCAGACTGGTGGACGGGCAGCGCTTCCAGGTCAAGGGCGTCGAGCAGTTCCTCCTGGGCCGCTACCATGTGGCGGTCATGAATCCGAAAGGCGTGATCGTCACTCTCAGCCTCGGACTCATTTCGACGATCCGGCCGCTCGGTTCCCGGGGAGGAGGCTCGTCCCTCCGGCGTCCGGCTCGGGGGTAGCCGGAGAAGCTGACCGCCCCGCCTACTTCTTCAGCGGCTCCATCTTCTTCACGTACTCCAGCCACTCGTCCTGGAACTCCTTCATGTTGGCGTCGCCGAAGCCGGCGTCGAAGGCCTCGCGCGGCGTGCCGCCGTCCTTCAGCTTCTTGAAGTAGGCGTCGATCCGCGGACGGTGCTTGCCGCCCGAGCCTTCGTACATGAAGTGCAGCATCGACCAGGCCTGCGCGTACTTGAAGGGCACCGGGCCCGAGTAGAACTGCGCCGGCGTCTGCATCATGATGTCCTCGAACTTCAGCGCGAAGTTGAGCGACATCTTCAGGCCCTTGAGGCGGCCGTCCAGGATCCGCGCCCGTTCCACGATCTTCGACTGGCCCTTCGCCACCTCGATCTTGATCCCCCCCATGAACTCGGCGATGCCCTCGTTGTACCAGAAGGGCGCCTTGGCGACCATCAGCGCCATGAACTGGTGGAAGGCCTCGTGGTAGAGCGTCTGCAGCGTCGCCTCCTGGTCCGCGTCCTCGAAGAGCAGCAGCTCCTTGTAGAGCGGGTGGAAGTAGCCCAGCGTCCACTCCTGGCGGTTCGACAGCGTCAGCTCCCCGTAGGTCAGGTAGGCCTCCCGCGTGTTGAAGATCGCCACCCGCGGCTTCGGACGCTTTGCGTCCTCCGCGAACGCGTCCTTGAAGGTCTCGACATAGAACTTGTAGGCCGCCTCCAGGCGCGACCCGTAAAGCTCCGTCTTCTCCTTCGACATGTCCGTCATCACCACGTAGTGGGGGAACTCCTTCTCGTACTTCGCCCCCAGGTGCTGAGGCCCCTTCACGAGGTTCAGCACGTTCTTCTGCGTCGTCGAGATCGACTCGCTCGACGGATCGAGCTTCCGCGCCAGCTCCAGCTCGGCCGCCGCCTCCTTCGCGTCCGCCGCCAGCGACTTCACGTGGCCCTTCGCCGCCACCGTGTTCAGGAACTTGAGGTAGGCGCCGAGCGCCATCGCGTCGCCGTAGCCGGGAGCGGAGCCCATCGCCTTGCCCACCCGCGCCGCCGCGGCCGCGAGGTCCCGCTCGTCGAGCTCCAGGTGCGCGATCGAGAGCTGGGCCTCGTAGAAGTCGGGCAGGAGCCGAACGGCCTCCATCAGCTCGCCCCGCGCATCCTCGGTCTTGCGCCCCTGCAGGCAGGCCATCGCCCTCCAGTAGTGGGCGGCCGCGCACTGCGGGGCCTCCTTCACGATCGAGTCGAAACTCGTCAGGTGCTCGGGCCGGAGCTGCCGCTTCTGGATCGCCTTCACGAGGAGGTCCCGCTTCTTCTGGAACTCGGTCCGCAGCGCCTCGGGCAGGCGCCCCAGCAGGTACTCGTCCTCGGCGGAGAGCGGGTCGACGTCGCCCTCCTCGGTCTTCTTCTTTTTCTTCCCGAGGTCGCTCTCGAGCGCGCGGCGGACCAGCACCTCGACCTCGGCGAAGCGCTTGTCGATCTCGACCGGGTTCACGCGGCCCTGCACCGTGAGCTTCTTGAAGCGCACCGTCCCGCCCGAGGCGCCCAGCAGGCACCAGCCCTTGACGTAGGTCGCGTCGGCCTGGTTGATCACCTCCTGGTCGCCGATGGAGACCCGGAAGACGCCGGCGCGGACCTGGAAGCGGACCTTGGTCTCGGCGCCGGGGACGATCTTGGGGGCCGCCTGGACGTTCAGCGCCGTGGCCTTCGCCGGCCCGTCCATCCGGTGCAGGGCGTGGCCCGGGGGATTCTGGCCGTTGAGGACCGCGTAGTAGCCCTT
>JACQFK010000567.1 GCA_016200125.1 Planctomycetota bacterium | reverse complement strand
CAGGCGCTGACGCGGTCTTTCGTGGAGATTACTATGCAGGGCATGTTGATGGTTATTGCGTCCATTTCTTCGACGCTCTTGGTTTCGGCGACGCACACGGGCGATGCCGGCGGCCCGCCCAGAACCTACACCTACAAAACCGTCGGCGACTTGCCGATCAAGGCGGACGTATACCGCTTGCCCGGCGATGAGGTGCGGCCCGTGATCGTCTGGATTCACGGCGGGGCGCTCATCGTCGGGCAACGCGGCGGTCCAAGCCTAGAGCAACGCAAACGCTACCTCAACGCCGGGTATGTCATCGTCTCCATCGATTATCGCCTGGCGCCGGAGACGAAGCTCAAGGGGATCATCTAAGACTTGCAGGACGCGTTCAAATGGGTGCGCGGCAAGGGGCCGGAGCTGTTCAAGATCGATCCGAAGCGCGTCGCCGTCATCGGGCATTCGGCGGGCGGCTACCTCACGCTGATGACCGGGATCTGCGTCGAGCCGCGGCCCGGCGCGCTCGTCGCCTACTGGGGCTACGGCGACGTGGACGGCGACTGGTACACGAAGCCCTCGTCCTTCTATCGCGCGTCGAAGCCGCTCTACGAGCGGGATGAGACGATGAAGGCGCTCGCGCCAGACGTCGTCACCGGCCCCGCGGACAAGGCGCAGGCCGACGCCCGCTCTCGCTACTACCTTTATCTGAGGCAGAACGGGCTCTGGACGCGCGAGGTGACCGGCTTCGAGCCGGAGAAGGACAAGGCCAAGCTCGACCGCTACTGCCCGGTCCGCAACGTCACCCCGGCCTATCCGCCCGTGATGCTGGTCCACGGGACCGAGGACACCGACGTCCCCTACGAGCTCTCCGCGGCCATGGCGAAGGAGCTGGAGAAGCAGGGGGTCCTGCACGAGCTCGTCACGGTCGCGGGCGCCGGCCACGGCCTCTCGGGCGGGGACAGGAAGCTGGTCGCCGACGCGCAGGCCAGGGCGCGGGCCTACATCAAGGAGAAGCTCAAGTAGGCGGCGCCAGGTTCAGCTCCATGAACACGGCCTGCTCCACCGGGATCGACCGGTAGGGGAGGATCACCCGGAAGCCCATCGACCGGTAGAGGCCCATGGCCGCCTTCATCGACGCCAGCGTATCCAGCCTGATCCGACGATAGCCGATCCGCCGCGCGGCGGCGACCAGGGCCGCTCCGAGAGCCCTCCCGATTCCCCGGCCCCGGAAGGCGGGCCGGAGGTAGACGCGCTTCATCTCGCAGATCTGCCGGTCGAGGGGCCGGAGCGCGGCGCAGCCGGCCGGCGCTCCCCTCACCAGCGCCAGCAGCAGCTCGCCGGACGGCGGGGCGTAGTCCCCGGGCAGACCCGCGACCTCCCGGGCGAAATGCTCGTAGGAAAGATCGACGGGCAGGGAGTCGACGTACTCCCGCAGGAGGCCGCGGACTCCGTCGATCTGCTCCGGCGATTCGGCGCGCACGAGGGTGGCCATCAGCAGGACCCCAGGATCACGAGGAACAGGGCGAGGAGGATGCCGAGCCCGGCCAGGAGCGCCCCACTCCCGCGCCCGGGCCTGCTCCTGATCTCCTCCTCGATCCACTCCCGCTCGATATCCGGAACCATAAAAAAACCCCGAGGCTTTGAGGTCTCGGGGTTTTTCAGGCGTCGCGGATTCACATTAAATCACGATCGAGCCTCCCCGAGGCAAACGATGACGAAGCGGCCGGAAACCCGGTACGCTCGCGTCGAAAGGTCGGGACGGCGATCGTGGAACTTCTGCATACGAGGCTCTAACCGGAGGGGATCGGAAAGGTTCGGCGGAAAAATCAGGAAAGCCGGGATTGCCAGGGGAGGGCGCGGACGCGGGCGGGCTTCCCGGCCACGGCGACCTCGCTGCCCGGCGCCTTGAATTCCTTCCTCAGGAGGCCGAGCGCCAGGGCGGGGATCGCGCTCGTCACGGCGCCGATCTCCTCGCCGCCCGCCGCGATCTTGTCGCCGACGGCCGCGTCGGCGACCTCGAGCTGGACCAGCATCTTCGGCGGCTCGCTGTAGGTCTTCACGCGCTGGATCACTTCCTGGCCGATGTAGCAGCCCTTCGTGTAGCTGACCGCGATGGGCTCGAGGCCGGCCTCCATGGGAAGGAGGGTCGCGTCCATGTCGGCGCCCCAGCGGGGGAAGCCGCTCTCGATGCGGAGCGTCTCGACGGCGGCGAAGCCGGCGGGGACGACGCCGTGGCCCAGGATGCGCGCGGCCTCGTCCGACTTCGCGGCCGGCACGAGGAGGTGATAGCCGGGCACCCCGAGGGTCCGGTCGGCGGCGACGGCGGTGGCGTCGCGCAGGAGGAATTCGAAGTCCGCCAGGTCGCGGAGGCCGAGGAGCGTCTGCGCGCGGGGTCCCCAGAGGCCGAGGACCGCGGTGTCGGAGATGCGGAGCTTCACGTCGTCGGCGACGAGGAAGCGGCTCAGATGGTCGATCGTGGGCTGGAGATTGGCGCGGTCCATCTCGATCAGCAGGGCGTTCTCGGCCGCGTAGGCGATCATCTCCGCGACCATCTTCCCCTGGCGGTTCACGATCGCGGCCATGCAGCCCCGGCCGGGCTGGAGCTTCTTGATGTCGTTCGTGCACATGCCGTGGAGGAAGCGGACGCGGTCGCGGCCGGTCATCTCGATCACGCCGCGCCAGGCGAGATCGACGAGGCCCGCGTCGCCCTTCAGCTCGGCGGCTTCGCGGGCGGGGTCGCCGAAGTGGAGGGCGATGCTGACGTCGCCGAGCGCGCCGAGGACGGCGCCGCGCGGGACCAGGGCGGCCTCGAAGGGGCTCCTATAGGGCACGGCGGAGGATCGAAGGAAGGGAGGCGGAGAACTGCCCCTTGGTCAGCACCTCGCCGCAGCCGGCGGCGAGCGCCTGGTCGCGCAGCTCGACCTGCTCGTGGGCGAGAAAGCCGACGACGGGAATGCCCTCGAGCGCCACGAGGGTGTCGAGCGGCTGCAGGGCCGCGGCCTGGAGGTCGAGCATCACCAGCCGGGGCTTCTCGGTCCGGATCTGCTGAAGGAGTTCGTCGGCGTCGCGCGCGACGTCGAGATGGACCGAGAGGGACTTGGCGGTTTCGAGCACCTTGGCCCGGAAGAAGAGGTCGGGAATTGCCGCGATCACCTGGGCCATGCCGCCCACTCTACCAAAGTGCTGTCGTTCCCACGTCGTTGAAATGATAGCACTTGGAAGGGGGGAATAGGGGCTGGTAGGATGACGTTGAGGTAACGTCATGGCCCGCATCTACTTGGATCATCATGCGACCACCCCCTGCGACCCCCGGGTCGTGGAGGCGATGTTGCCTTTCTTCACCCAGAAATTCGGGAATGCCGCCAGCCGCACGCACGCCTTCGGCAAGGAAGCCGACCGGGCCTGCGAGGCCGCCCGCCGGCAGGTCGCCGACCTCATCCGCGCCGATCCGTCGGAGATCGTCTTCACCAGCGGCGCCACCGAAAGCAACAACCTCGCGATCAAGGGCGCCGTCGACTTCCGCCAGACGGGCGGCAAGCACCTCGTCACGGTCGCCACGGAGCACCCCTCGGTCCTGGATCCCTGCCGTGCGCTCGAACGGGAGGGCCGGGCGCGCGTCACCGTGCTGCCCGTGAAGCCCGACGGCCTCCTCGACCTGGACGAACTGCGCCGGGCGATCACCGAAGACACCGTGCTCGTCTCCGTGATGTTCGCCAACAACGAGATCGGCGTCCTCCAGTCCGTCGCGGAGATCGGACGTCTCTGCCATGAGAAGGGGGTCCTGTTTCACTGCGATGCGGCCCAGGCCTGCGGCAAAGTGGAAGTCGACGTCCAGGCGATGGACATCGACCTGCTTTCGATCACCGCGCACAAACTTTACGGCCCCAAGGGGATCGGCGCGCTCTATGTCCGCAAGCGCCATCCGCGGGTGCGGCTGGCCGCCCAGCTGGACGGGGGCGGGCACGAGAACGGGCTGAGGTCGGGCACGCTGCCGGTGCCGCTGGTCGTCGGCTTCGGCCAGGCCTGCGAGATCGCGGGTCGTGAAATGCGCGATGAGGCGGTGCGCGTCCTGGCGCTCCGGGAGCGGCTGAGGAAGCACATCGTCGGGGAGTTCGACCACGTCCGCGTGAACGGAAGCCTGGAGCGGCGCCTGCCGGGGAATCTGAACGTCAGCTTCGAATACGTCGAGGGCGAGAGCCTGATCCTGGGGATGGCGGACGTCGCGGTCTCCTCCGGAAGCGCCTGCGCGAGCGCCAAGCTGGAGCCCTCGCACGTCCTGCTCGCGCTCGGCGTGAACGAGGCGCTGGCGCGGTCGTCGATCCGCTTCGGCCTCGGCCGGTCCACGACGGAGGCCGAAATCGACGAAGCCTGGAAGCTGCTGAAACGGGAGGTTTTGAGGCTGCGAGAAATCTCCCCTCTATACAGTCTGGCGCGGCCGGGCGTAAGAAGGTAAGATACAGGGAACTGAAGGAGGCTCACCATGGGATGCTGCGGTGATGGCGGCAACGGTCACGGACACGGTCAGGAACAGGGGCACAGCCACGGCCAGGAGCAGGCGCACAGCCACGGCGGCGCCCAGCCCACGGCCACGCAGGTCCAGGCCCCCTCGCGCTTCTCGGGCCAGATCGGCGTGACGGACAAGGCCGCGGAGAAGCTCTGCGAGCTGATGGTCGCGGAGAAGAAGGACCCCGCGGTCTACGGCCTGCGCCTCGGCGTGCAGGGCGGCGGCTGCTCGGGGATGACGTACTTCATGGACTTCGACACCCCCCGCGAGGACGACAAGATCTTCGCCAACAAGGGGGCGCGGGTCCTCGTCGACTCGAAGAGCATTCTCTACGTGAGCGGCTCGATCCTGGACTACACCGAGGGCCTGATGGGCTCCGGGTTCCAGATCAAGAACCCGAACGTGAAGAGCTCGTGCGGCTGCGGGAGCTCGTTCAACACCTAGTCCTGCGGAGGAGAGGGCATGGCCGACGAAAAGAAAGCGCTCGATCCCAAGCCGGCGTTCTCGCCGATCTCGGATCTGTATCGACGCGTGGATGAGGTGCTCGACCGCATCCGGCCCTACGTCCAGCTGGACGGCGGCCATGTCGAGCTGGTGGACGTGAACGAGGAAGACGGGATCGTCCACATCCGCTTCCAGGGCTCCTGCCAGGGCTGTCCCTCGAGCGCGATGACGCTCCAGATGGGCATCGAGAGCGAGCTCAAGACGTCGATCCCGGAGATCCGGCAGGTCGTCGCCGTCTAAAGGCCGGCGGCCATCCAGGGGGAACCTTCAATGGCGATCAACGTCACGCAGATGCACCGCGCCCGCGAGGGCGAGATCACGCCCGAGATGCGGCGCGTCGCCGAGCGGGAGGGGCTGGACGCGGAGCTCCTCCGGCGCGAGGTGGCCGAGGGACGGGCGATCATCCCCGCCAACATCCACCATCTCCAGGCGAAGCTCGACCCGATGGGCATCGGCATCACGCTGACCTGCAAGATCAACGCCAACATCGGCAATTCCGCGGTCACCTCCGACGTCGACTCGGAGCTCAAGAAGCTCCACACCGCGGTCCACTATGGTTCCGACACGGTCATGGACCTCTCGACCGGCGGCAACATCGACGAGATCCGCCAGGCGATCATCGCCGTCTCGACGGTGCCCATCGGAACCGTGCCCATCTACCAGATGGTCCAGCACGTGAAGGAGGTCGCCGACCTCACGCCGAAGGACATGCTCGACATGATCGAGCGCCAGGCGAAGCAGGGCGTGGACTACATGACGATCCACGCGGGCATCCTGCTGGAGCACCTGCCGAAGGTGAAGGACCGGATCACGAAGATCGTCTCCAGCGGCGGGTCGCTAATCGCGGAGTGGATGGTGCGCCACCGCGAGCAGAACCCGCTCTACACGCACTACGACGAGATCTGCGAGATCTTCAAGCAGCACGACGTGAGCTTCTCGCTGGGGGACAGCCTGCGGCCGGGCTGCACGCACGATGCCTCCGACGACGCCCAGTTCAGCGAGCTCCGGACGCTGGGCGACCTCACGATCCGCGCCTGGAGGCACGACGTGCAGGTCATGGTCGAAGGCCCGGGCCACATCCCGCTCGACCAGGTCCCCTT
>JACQFK010000586.1 GCA_016200125.1 Planctomycetota bacterium | reverse complement strand
GGACGAGCAACCGACCAGCAGGACGATCGCGAATCTCAGGGCTTTCATCTCTTGTCCTCCATCCGGGCACGAACGAACTCCAGGGTCGACGAGCCGCCGTCGGCGGCGACGTTCCACAGGGACTTGGTCTTGTCCAGGGACTTCAGGAGCTCCGGGATGTCCGGGCCGAGCGCGACGCGGAAGGGGATCAGCGCGTGCGGGATCTCCCGGTCGAGCACGACGTCGCGCTCCTTCCCCGGCTCCGCGAGGGCGAAGGACTCCGCCGGACGCTCCACGAAGGCGCGGAAGGAGGGGGGGCCCCCCTCGGCCGCGAACCAGGCGAGGTCGGGCTCGAGGACCGAGGCATAAAGGCCCGCCAGCGAGGCGAAGGGGCCGACGGCCAGGAGCCCGACCGGCTTGCCGCGGTAGGCCGGCTCCGCGCGCAGCGCGCGCAGACCGGCGATCAGATCCAAGGCCTGGCGCCCGACGAAGCTCTCGCCCAGGAGCAGGCTCATGGCGTAGACCCAGCCCGGCTTCGTGACCGTGAGCTCTCCCATGCCGCGCAGATCGGCCGCCACGACCGTCCAGCCCGCCTCCGCGGCGACGCGGGCGGCCGGATGCCTCAGCATGTCTTCCTTTCCCTGGTCACCGATCAGGACCAGGACGCCCCGGAGATCGTGGACAGGAGGACCGACCAGCACGGCCGGGATCGCCACTCCATCCGGCATCCGCCAGCCGACCCTCGCGCAGGCTTGTGACTCCGGTTTCTGCCGGCCCGTCAGGCGCTCCTCCGCGCGCATCAGGTCGGGCGCGGGCGCGATCGGCAGGGGATCCGGAATCCCCAGCAGGGCCGCGAGCGGGCGGCGCGGCGGTTCCGAACCGCGGGGCGTCTTCTCGAGGATCGACCTGGCCATCGCGTTCAGGCCCGGCCCCGCGGGCAGGTTCTTCGGGAAGCAGCGGAGCTCGGAAGCGTTCCAGGCCGGCGGCTCGAAGGGGGCCTCGGCCGCCGGGCTGCCGTCGCCCTCGCCCTTGAGCCACTTCAGGAACCAGCCGTAGGCCGCCTCGCGCTTGCGCTTCTGGTAGCCGTGGCATTCCTCGGCGTCCTCGAAATAGCCGACCTTGCCCGGCGCGCCCAGCGCGGCGTAGAGCGCCTCGCCGTACTTCACCACCGCCCGCTGGCCGGGGATCGGGAAGCTGATGTCGTTCTGGGCGGAGATGACCATCACGGGACGGGGCGCGACGCAGGCAAGCAGTTCCTGGTTGTTCGCGTAGCGGAGGAGCCGCGGGATGAAGTGGCAGTGCTCCTTCGCCGCGAACCAGTCGAGATTGCGCACCGCGCGGGCCTGCTCGAGGAAGTCCGAGGTCCCCACGACGGGAACGGTCACCGCGATGCGGGTCTCGAGCGCCGGCAGGATCCAGCTGTTGAAGCCGCCGCCCGAGGCGCCCGTCATGCCCACGCGAGAGGCGTCGACCTCCGGCCGCGCGAGCAGCACCTCGAGGGCGCAGAGCGACTCGAAGGCGACGATCGCCTCCTGGGCCACGCCGACCGCCAGCAGCTCCGTGCGGCGGTGGTCGCGCACCGAGATTCCGCGCTCGCCCTGGCCGAAAGGGTCGTAGGTGATCACCGCGAAGCCGCGGCGCGCCATCGTGATCGCGAAGGCCTGGAATTCCGGCCTCGATTTCGAATCCGCGTACCAGTGGCCCGGCACGAAGAGGATGCCGGGGACCTTCCCCGGCGCATGGGCCGGCAGATAGAGGTGGGCCGGCACCTCGGTGCCGGGCAGCGTCTCGTAGACGAGCTTCTCGATCCGGTAGTCGTCGCGCGCCACCACGCCCGCCGACCGGAGGTTCTTCGGCATCGCCGGCGGCAGCAGGTCCAGCCCCAGCGAGCGGCGCAGCTCGCGGCGGATGCGCGGCACCGTCTTCTCCCAGCCCGCACGATCCTCCGGGTGCGGCATCGCGGTGAGGAGGTCGCGCGCGCGGGCCTCGAGCCCATCCAGGATCGCCCGGTCGCCGTCCGGGACGGGCGGTCGAAGGCCCGACGCCTGGAGGATCGCCTCGTCCCAAGGCGATCTCCGCGCCGAATTCCCCTGGCAGCCCAGCGACAGGAGGACGACCAATCCCATGGCTCTCACCGCGGGATCTCCAGCGACAGACGGCTTCCTTCCTTGTCGACCCGGACCCCCGGCACGGTGACGAGGCCCCAGCGGTCGGCCATCACCTCGCCCGACTGCAGCTCCGCGCCGCCCGCCGCCTGGTTCTTCCATTTCACTTTCGTCCCTTCGCGGGCTCGGAACTGGAAGCAGCGGCGCGGCGTCACGTCGACCCTGCAGTCGTCCTTCGGCGCCTGCTTGCCCAGGCGGAGCACCATCGACCAGCGCCCCGCCTCGTCGGCGCTGCTGTCCGTCTCCCAAAGGAGGTGCAGATTGCTCTGGCCTTCCCGGGCGCCGATCTCGGGGCTGCCGTCGCCCGGATCGTCGTCCAGGCTGCAGTTGCTGAAGGCGGGAAGCGTCCGGTCCAGCCGGACGTCGATGCCGATCTCGCGCTCGCCGGGAGCGGGGCCCGGGAGCAGCGCCCGCTGGCCGTGGCCCGACTGGCCCCAGCGGAACACGTGGGGCCGCCGGGTCTCCTGCAGCGCCTTCCAGAATTCGCGCGCCTGCTCCCAGCCGATCGCCTTGTCGTTCTTGCCGTTGGCGAAGACGATCAGCGGAGTCTCCCGCGCCGGATCCTGGCGGACGAAGGCGGCGTCGTCGAAGTACTCGAAGGCGCGCGTCTTGCGGTCCTGGTAGTTCAGCCGCCATTCCGTGAGGCCGTAGACCCGCTCGTAGCTCGAGGCGAACTGGGGCGACTCCGCCGGACGGTGGACGCCCACCCAGGAGACGCACCAGGCCACGCGGTCCGCCCGCCGCAGCGCCACGCTCGGCGAGCCGGAGCCGCCCATGGAATTGCCGGCCGTGAAGACGCGCGTCGGATCGAGCTTCCACTGCGTGGCGGCCCAGTCGAGGAAGGAGATCAGCCGCGTCTGCGTGTAGTCGCGCACGACCCCCTCGCGCCAGGGCTTCCAGGTCCCCGCGTGCTCGTGATAGCCCGTCCACCAGTCGTAGGGGATCTGGTTCGTCGAGATCAGGATCGCGCCCTGATGGGCGTCGTACCACCAGCCGTAGCCGCCGTCGAGGTTGCCTCCCCAGCAGTGGAGATGAAGCCCGACGGGGGCCGGGTCGACCTTCTTGGGGGGGAAGGCGACCAGGTAATCGATGGGCCGCGAGGGCAGGTTCGCGTTGGGCGGCGATTCCCAGCGGACGTAGTAGTGCAGCGTGGGCTTCTTGACGTAGTTGAACTCCTCGGGATGCTCGACCCGCTGCAGCACCGGGACGCCCGGACCCACGCTTTCCTCGATCGCCTCGACGATGGAGTTGCGGCGGTCGAAGGTCGACAGGTCCTCCTCGCCGTCCAGCGCGAGCGACACGGCATAGTAGGCGGGGCCGCCGGCCTTGGGATTGTGCGCGTAGACCGCGGTGCCGGGGGGGACGGGATCCGCGCCGTCCAGCACGACGTAGCGGGGCACGAGCGCATCCTTCTTCGGATCGATGCCGTAGTACTCCCCGTCCCATCCCGTCAGCGGCTCCACCTCGTCCACGAGCTCCGCCTTGCCGATCGTGGCGGCGCTGATGGGCTCCCGGCTGCGGTAGATCCGGTAGCGATGCCGGCGGGAGTTGGTCACGTGGGACTCCCGCATCTGCAGCCATTCCCGCACCTTGAGCTTCTCGGGCGCCCCCTTCAGGATCGGCTCGTTCCAGGTGAGGATCGTCTGGCCCGCCCTGTGGATCGCGGTCAGGCCCGTGACGAGGGGGATCTCGCGCTTGGCGCGCGCGGCGCAGGTGACGTCGAGGCGGTTGAAAGGCGACTGCTGGCCCGGGAGGGACGCGAGCACGAAGGAGATCGTGCGGCGGCCGGCGGCGAGGGCGGCCCGGACCTCGGCGGTCACGTCGAAGGCCGAGAAGCGCGGCGGGAGCAGCTTGAGCGGCTCCTCCTGCCCCTCCAGCGTGACGCGCAGGGGCACGTCGCGGTAGCTCATGGCCGCGCTGTCGATCCGGCCGGGCCGCAGCACGGCGCGATAGACCTCGACGCCCGCCGGAAGCGCCGAGAGGTCGGCGTGGATCGTCTGCTCCCCCCCGAGCGCGCGGGGATAGCTCCCCTCGTGGTTCTGGGCGAAGCTGAGCGTGGCGGCGTCCTGCGCCCAGCCCGGCAGGGCCAGAAGGAGCGTCGCGGCGGCGATCCATCCGTGTCTCATGGGCCTATCCTCCCCGAGACATGATGCGCCCTGGCGGGATCAGAAACCAGACTTTCGCGCCGCCCGGAGGAGGACCAGCAGCGCCACGGCTTCAAGCCCGGTCAGGCCGCAGCCGCCGCCTCCACCGCCGCTGTTCTTCGGGGCGGACGCCGGAGCGGGGCCGGGGCCGGGTCCGGGACCCGGCACCGCGGCGTTGTCGATGACGTAGGACTTCACTTCCTTCAGCTTCTGCATCGTCAGCCAGCTGCGGAGGAGATAGCCGTCGTTCGTGCAGTTGGTGCCCGTCGTGTGCGTCGAGGGATCGCCGCCCGGCGTGTAGGGGTCGGCGGCCGCGGCGCCGCCGGTGGGATGGATGCCGTCCCCGGAGATCAGCGTGTTCTGCCAGGAGGTCCCCGACCG
>JACQFK010000574.1 GCA_016200125.1 Planctomycetota bacterium | reverse complement strand
GCCGGCGACGACGGCCTTGCGCTCCTCCTCGAGGACGCTGTCGAGCTTCTTGGCGGGTTCGGGCTTGGGGGACGGGGAGGGGAGTCCGCCTCCCGTGGCCACCCCGCGGCCGCCGGCCTCGCGGTGCAGGCCGTCGTTCCGGCCCAGGCGCCGGTCGTCCTCCAGGATCAGCTGGCTGGTGTAGGGCGTCTGGATGCCGTACTCCTTGGAGAGGCGGATCACGTCGTCCACGAGCTCCTTCGTCTCGCCGTGAAGGCGGATCTCGTCGAGCAGGTGGCCGATGCGCCGCTGGGCCCAGAGCATCTCGATGAAGCCGGACTTCGGCTCCTCCGTGGCGAACTTCCCTTCATAGGTGAAGGTCTCGGTCTTGCCGTTCACCCGGCCGGTGAGCTGGAAGGCGATGTCGCCCTCGCCGGTGTAGCGGCCGAAGAGGACGATCTGGCCGCCCGCGTAGAGGTCGGGCAGGGTGCGGGGATGCATGTTGACGAGCTGGACCTTGTCGCCGAGCACCTTGAGGTCGATCCCCGTGAGGACGGGCTGGCTGGCCTTGTTGGCGAAGGCCGCGACCTTGGCCGCGATGTCCTCCTCGGGGCGGACGTATTCGCTGACGCCGCCGCCGCGGATCGCCATGTCGTCGAGCAGGTGGGTGTCGACGTCGTAGCCCACGCCCCAGGTGAAGAGGCGGAGCGTGTCGCCGTTCTTGCCGCCCCGGGCGGCGATCACCTTGGCGAGGATCTGCTTGGGGTCGGTGGTCGCGCCCATCGTGGGCTTGCCGTCGGTCATGAACACGATGTAGGAGGGGCGCGCGGGATTGGTCATGAGGCAGGACGCCGCGGCGTCGAAGGCGCCGGCGATGTCGGTGCCGCCCTGCGCGATCAGGGTGTCGTCGAACTTGAGGCCGTCCTCGCGGCGCTCCTTGGCGCTCACGAGCTCCTTCTGCCAGGAATCGGGGAAGCTGGCGAAGGGCACGATGTTGAAGCGGTCGCCGTCGTTCAGCTTCGACACGAGATACTTGAGGGCGTTCCGCGCCTGCTTGATCTTCTCGCCCGCCATGCTGCCCGACGTGTCGACGACGAAGACGATGTCGCGCTCGACGATGCGGTCGGCCTGGAGGGTCGATTTGGGCGAGAGCAGGAGCATGAAGTAGCCGGGGTTCTTGGGGTCGGGGCGGAAGGTCGCCAGGTTCAGGCCGATCTCCTTGTCGCTCACGCTGTAGTAGAGGGCGAAGTCCTTCTCGAGCGTGGTGCGGCGGTCGGAGAAGGTGACGCGCGCCTCGCGGTCGTTGGGCCGGGCGATGGCGACCGCGTGGCTCGGGCTGTAGACGTTCAGGATCGGCACGCCGCTCCGGATCGTCGCCTCGAGCGAGAACTCGCCCTGGACGGTGGGGCCGCGCCGGGTGGAGGCGCGGACGGGATACGTATAGTTGACCAGCGCATCCTGCGCCGGGAGGACCTGGTCGAAGCGGAGCGTGACGGTCTGCGAGCCGCGCGCGGCGATGGGGAAGATGTTCGCGCGGAAGATGTCCCCGCCCAGGTACTCGAGGAGCCCGGGGTCCTGGGAGCGCTGGACGATCGAGTTGTAGATCTGTCGGGCCTGGTTTTTCTCCACGACCTCGCCGGCCTTCTCCTTTCCGTTCACGAGCATCGTGAAGCGGCTCAGGGTGGCGCCGCGCGGGATGGGGAAGACGTACTGCGCCTCGAGCTGGCGGTCGGTGTTGTTCAGGAACACCTGCTCCACGGTGGTGGTCGCCGCCTGGCGGTCGATCTCGACCCGCACGCGGTGGCGGACCAGGGCGAGCGGCGGAAGGTCGGGTTCGTCGGGGATGACGAGACCCTGGGCCATCGCGGGGGCCGCGGCGGCGAGGAAGAGGACGGCCACCCACAGCAAATTTCGGTGCATCATATTCAATCCCTTCTGCAACTCGTTTCACCCCTTCGACGCAAGCCCACGTCCCGAGTTCCGGAAATGTGACGAAAGAAACGGCTTCGACCTTAGATTCGCCCAAGTCATCCGTCCAAATCGGGGCCGGATAATTCGCGCGAATTCCGGAACCTTGTCACGAGGGCCCGCGTCGAAGGCGTGAGTTTAAGGAGACGAACCGTGGTCCGATCGCTGCTCGCGCTGGTCCTGATGGCCTCGCTGGCCTCCGCCGACGAGGCCCCCGCCTGCACCGCCTGCGGGAAGCAGACCTACGGAACCTCCGTCAAATGGATGGGAACGCCCTCCGAGGCCGCGACGAAGGCCAAGGCGGAGGAGAAGCTCGTGTTCGTCCTCCTCGTCTCAGGTCATTTCGAAGACCCTAAATTCACCTGAAACAATGCCCAGGCGCTCCGTGTGAACGCCTTGGCGAACCCCGAAGTCGGCGCCTTCCTCAACCGGAACTTCGTCTCCTCCTTCCAGAAGGTGGCGACCTTCCAGATCGTGAACGGCCAGAAGCAGGGCGGCAACGTGGCCTCCTACTTCTGCGCCCCCGACGGCCGCGTCCTTCACTGCGTCGCCGGCCCCGTCGACGCCGCGACGATGCTCCGCGAGGCGAAGTGGGTCGTCGACAGCGTGAAGAAGGCGATGGAGGAGAGCAAGCGGACGGAAGTCCCCTTCAAGTCGCTCTTCCGACGCTGGCACGCCGAGCGGCTCCGCCAGGAGCACGGGCTCGTGGTGGAACCCGCGACCTTCGACGCCCCCGCCCCCCGCGAGGACGATCCGCTGACCTACCGCGATCCGACCGGCCGGCCCGTGCTGCCGGTGCTCGTGCTGCCGCCGATCGACGGCCCCGACGTCCAGTTCCGAGCGATGGCGAAGGAAGCCGCCTCGGGCGCCGCGGACGCGGTGGAGTGCCGGAAGGGCGGCCGCTGGTCGCTCGGCAACCAGGGCCGCGTCCACCAGATCATGGCTGCCTACTCGATGGTGAAGATCGAGACGGTCTACGCGACGATCTTCGAGCGCATCCTGGGCGAGCGCGTGAGCACGAAGCCCGTGATCACGATCAACGCCCGGGACGGCGAGCGCCGCGTGGTCTGCCTGACCTGCGAATCGAAGGCCCACGCGCAGGATTAGGGGTTCGACACGCAGGGCATCAAGAGGGGGACTGAAACGAAACAAACGGTTTGTTTCGTTTCAACAATGCCGGCTCAGCCCCCAGGGGGCGAACCCGGGCCTACTTCGCCCTCTTGAGTTGCTTTTCGAAAAAGGCCAGCGCCGCCTTCGAAGGAGAGGAACTCGACCTCCACCTCCGCGGCCTTGAGGCGGTCGCGCATCCACACCGCCTGCTCGTGGTTCACGTACTTGTCCTCGGTCCCCTGCAGCAGCAGCGTGGGCGCGGCGGAGGGCGTGACCCAGTAGAGCGGGCTGGCCAGGATGTGGCGACGGCGCTCCTTCGTCACGTCGCCGCCCAGCCACAGCGGAAGCACCTCGGCCGCGTCGACGCTCTTGCCGTAGGACCTCGTCAGGTCGCTCGGCCCGTAGTAGTTCACGACGCAGGCGACCCGGCTCGAGACGCCGGGGTTGCCGCCGTCGCCCTCGAACTGCGCCACGCCGCCCGTCACGCCCAGGAACTGCGCGAGGTGGCCGCCCGCCGAGTCGCCGATCACGCCGATGCGGTCCGGGTCGATCGAGTACTTCTCCGCGTTCGCGCGGAGCCAGCGTACGGCGGCCTTCACGTCCTCCACCGCCGCGGGGAACTGATATTTCGGCGCCAGCCGGTAAGTCGCCGTGGCCGCCACGTAGCCCTGCTCCGCCAGCAGCTTGCAGCGGGCGTCCCAGCCCTCCCGCTTGCCCGCGCGGAAGCCGCCGCCGTGGATGCAGAGGATCGCCGGCGTCTTCCCGGACTGGACCTTCGGACGGGCGAGGTCGAGCTGCAGGCTCTCGCCCCCCGGTTTTGCGAATTCGATGCCCGCCTCGAAGGTGATCTCGTCGGCGGACGCGGCGCTGCAGAGGAGCGCCGCGATCAGGGCCAGCGCCGGCCGGAGGCTCACTTGTAGCCCAGCTTGTCGGCCTTCTTCTTCATCATGTCGATCAGCGTGGCCCTCTTCGCGGGCCACTTGGGGTCGGCCTCGGCCTTACAGACCTTGATCTCCTTGAAGAAGGCCCACTGGCCGCCGTTGTTGAGCTCGACGTGGTTGCGGTCCATCGAGAGCCCGTCGGCCTTCGCCAGCGCCATGGTCGTGTCGTCGATCGACGCGACCATCTCGTCGCCGTAGATCTCCCAGACCACGGTGTGCCAGGCGTCGTCGTTGAGTTTGAGCTTGGTGCTGTCGACCTCGGTGTGCTTGGTCGTGGGGCCGATCCCCGTCACTTTCGCGATGCGGAACTGCTCGGGCTGGAGCGACAGGTTGGAGACGTGCTCCTTGCCGTCCACCGAGGCGCCCATCCAGGGGCAGCCCTGCAGCTTGAAGCTGAACTGCAGGATCACGTTCGGGGTGCTGATGTCGCGGGACATGTAGGTGTTGTGCTTGTCGGCGGCGACCTCCGCGCCCTTCAGCGCGTCGCCCTCGAACTGCCAGTCGCCCTTGCCCTTGTGCCACTCCTTGGGGAACGTGCCGTTGAAGTGCTGCTCCCAGAGGAGCTCGCCCTTCCGGCACATCCAGACCTTCGGCTCCGCCTTCTTGGGGTCCTTCTTCTTCTCCTGCGCGGAGGCGTCGAGCAGGACGAAGGAGCAGAGCAGGGCGGCGAGCGCGAAGGTTCTCATTTCAGGTTCTCCGGCATCAAAGAGTATTGATACTATTACGCGCGGGCGGGCTCCTTCGTATCCGCCCTTCGACGAACTCCGTGCGCTGGGCGGGGGGAATCCCGTATGATCCCCGGGATTCCATGGCCCACCTGCTGATGCCGTTCGCCAGCTCGATCCTCTACGTCTTCGCCGCGCTCCTCCTGAAGGAATCCGCGGGGAGGGGGGCGGGGATCTGGTGGTCGGCGGTCGTCAACAACCTCGTCTGCGGCGTCGTCTTCGGCTTCCTCTGGCTCCTGGGGGGAACCCTGCCGGCGCCCGCGGCCTGGGTCCAGCCGGCCGCCGCCGCCGGCCTCTTCGTGGCGGGGCAGGTCCTTGGCTTCCTCGCGATCCAACGCGGGGACGTCTCGGTCGCCACCCCCGTCATGGGCATCAAGGTCATCCTCGTCGCCCTCTTCGTCACGCTGATCCTGGGCCAGCGGGTCCCTCCGGTGATCTGGGCCGCGGCCGCGCTCAGCAGCGCGGGGATCCTGTTCCTGGGCCGCGGAGGCGGGGGAGCGGGCGGCGGGCGGACCGCGCCGTCGCTCGTCTTCGGCGGGCTCGCGGCGGCGACCTTCGCGCTCTTCGACGTGCTGGTGCAGAAGTGGTCCCCCGGGTGGGGAGCGGGCCGCTTCCTCCCGGTCATGCTGGGATTCGTGGCCGTCTACTCGACGGTCCTCGTCGCGTTCGCGCGGGTCACGGGGGAGACCGTGCCACAGGCGGCCTGGCGTCCCCTGCTGCTCGGAAGCCTGCTGATCGCCGTCCAGGGGGTGCTCCTGATCAGCGCCCTGGCCCTCTATTCGAAGGCGACGACGATCAACGTGGTCTACAGCGCGCGGGGGCTCTGGAGCGTGCTGGTGGTCTGGTCGGTGGGGCACTGGTTCGGAAACCGCGAGCGGGAGCGGGGCGCCGCCGTCTTCCGGACCCGGCTCGCGGGCGCCGCGCTGCTGCTGGCCGCGGTCGTCCTCGCCGTCGCGGCCCGATAGGGCCCCGTCTGGCGATTCGGCCGTAAACAGCGTAGACTGGCCCCCTTGCTGCGCCGACTGAATGATCTGCCCATCTTCGATCCAGGCCGCGTCCCCGGGCGCGAGGTCCTCTCCCGCATCATCGGGTGCGTGGCGATCACGGCGTTCGTCCTGCGTCGCATCCTCCAGATGCCCGACTGGCCCGGCTACATCCGCGAAGTCGACTGGGCCCGGCCCTGGTTCGCCCGGCTCTATTTCCTTCCCGGATTCCTGACGAAGGCTCCGGTCGACCTGGACGCCTGGTACCCGCAGTTCGGGTATGCCCACGGACAGATCCGAACTCTTTGGACCCTGGAATTGCTGGTCTGGGTCGTCGAGACGTCGATCCTGCTGGCCTACGTTTTCGCCCTGCTCACCCGCTCGCGCGCGCAGGCCGTCGCCCGCGGCTTCATGCAGACCGTTTTCCCTCTCCTGCTGGCCGGCCTGCCGTTCACGATCGTGATGACCAACTACACCTACCGCGACTGGTTTCCGGAACGATCGCAGCTCCATCTGAGCGGCCTTTATGGGGCCAATGCGGTCCTGATCGCCGGCGGAGCGCTCAACGTGATCGGGCTCCTCACGCTTCGCCGCGGCTTCACCATCATGACGGAGGCGCGGGTATTCGTCCGGTCGGGCCTTTACCGGTGGGTGCGCCATCCCCTCTACGTCTCCCACTTCGTGATCTACCTCGTCTACACGCTCCTCCACTTTCACCCCGCCACGGCGGCGCTCTACGCGGCCTTCGTCGCCGGCCAGACCCTGCGGGCCCGGAACGAGGAACGGAAGATGGCCGAGGTGTTTCCGGAATACGAGGAGTACCGGAGAACGACGGGGATGTTCTTCCCTAGGGTCTGGGGGGGCGCATCAAGCAGCAAGCACCAGGAGTCACGGCCGGATTCTTCCCGTGATGCGTGATTCGTGATGCGGGTGCTAGTACATCACGAGGAGGTCGTAGAGCTGGAAGGCGTGATGGACGGCCGACTCCAGCTCCTCGGGGCGGTAGAGCAGGTCGTCCGCGCGCAGCTTGAAGGAAAGACGGAAGCCGCCCGCGGGGGACATCCGCAGCTCGAAGCGGCGCACGCCGGGCATCTTCCGCAGGATCACCAGGCTCTCCGCGAGCCCCGTCGGCTTGCCCTCGGACGGGATCCCGTCCTGCGCCGCCTCCCGGAGATAGCCTCCGAAGAGCGGCGTCGCGTAGAGCGCGATGGACTCGTCGATGAGCGGGTCGAAGGTCAGGATGCGCGGCAGGAGCCGGAACGATTCCCACATCATCGCCACGGCCGGCGTGAGCGCCCCCTTGGTGCGGGCGATCAGGTGGAACTTCGGCTGGACTTTGGGCTCCAGCTGGATCTGGATCTCGTCGTCGGCGGGCTGGATGACCGCGGCGGGCCGCCCCTCGTGGCTGAAGTTGATCCGCGACCCACCGAAGGGCGTGCGGCGGGTCTCGACGCCGCCGAAGCGCTCCTTGAGGCGGTCGGACAGGTCCTTGAAGCGCCGGTTGCGGTCCCTCGAATCCTTCGTCATCTCGTAGAGGATCCGGATGGGAACGACGATCACCACGAGGGCGATGCCCACGAGGACGAAGAGCTGGACCCAGTGGGGGATTTCGATCATGGCACCCTGACCTTGACGGACGCGACGTACAGAAGTCCGCGGTCCCGCCGCGCGGTTTCCATCAGCGTCTCCAGGGACGGCTTGACGTCGAACCTGGACTTGGAGCCGTTCACCGTGACGGTCACCGGCTTGGCGAGATCGAGCATCTTCTCGTGCAAGTATACCCGGATCTCGCGGGCGCCGGAAACGGTGACTTTGATCTCGTTCGATTCCGCCACGATCTCCCCCCGGGCGTGGCTGTGCTCGGGGAAGAGCGTCCGCTCTTCGATCGACTTCTTGTCGAAGTCCATGTAGCTTCGCTTGAGGAGCGGCTCGCCCTTGAACTCGCTGATCTCGAGCCAAAAGACGCGGTTGAAGGCCTTCTCGTTGCTGTCCAGGCCCACCCGGGGCGGGTAGGCGTCCCTTCGCTTGGTCGCCATCCATTCGAGCACCGGGCCGTTCATCTGTGGAAACCATTCGTGGCCGCCGTCGGGGAACTCCTTGAAGGTGAAGTCGGACTTCAGGGCGTCGATCTGCGTCTTGGCGATCTTGACCCAGGCGTTGGGAACTTCCGGATCCTTCGCGCCGACGATCCAGTAGAGCGCCGTCGCGATCAGGTTCTCCAGCCCCTCGGTCGTCAGGGTCCGCTCCGTCTTGCCGGGCGCCGGGGCGAGGTAGCGGAAGAGGGGCCCTCCCGAGCGCGGCGCGGCGCCGGCGAAGAGGTCGGGGTACATGCAGGCGAACTGGAAGGAGCCGTTGCCGCCCATCGACGCGCCGTCGACGAAGACCTGGTCGCGGTCGACGGCATAGATGGCCAGCACGTCGCGGAGCGAATCGAGGATGTAATGGTAACCGAGCGTCGAATGCCCCCAGCCGCCGCGCAGGGCGCTGGGGCAGAGGACGAAGCTGCTCCCCTCTCGCTGGGCGTCGGCCAGCCAGTTCCGGATGAACGAGTCGCCGTTCCCGCTCTGGCCGTGGAGGCTGATGATGAGCCGCCACGTTCTGCCGGGCTCGTAGTCCTTGGGCACCCAGAGGACGTACTCGAACTCGACGGCCAGCGGGTGGTCGGCCTTCAGCTTCTTCTTCACGATCTGGCCGCGCGCCTCGACGGAGGCCCGCTGGGGCGGCTTGCGCAGCTCGGCCTCGACTTCCGCGGGCGTCGCCTTGATCTCGGCCAGGATCTTCGCGCGGACGGCCTTGTCCTTCTCCGAGAGATAACGCTCGACGGGCGAATCGGCCGCCTGGAGGCAGGCGGCGAGGAGGAGGAACATGCCTATAGTACGTCCTCCGCGGCCTACTTCCTCAGCATCTTGAACGCCTGATTCCAGGCGTTGGTCTTCGCGGCGGACAGCACCCAGACCATGCACATCGCCTCGAGGAAGTGGGCGGCGTCGATGCCGCCGATGTCGATCACCGGCCAGCCGAAGTCCCTGCAGATCCCGGCGACCTTCTTCTTGGCCCCCTCGTCGTTCCCGCAGATGAACATGTCGGGAGGCCCGCCGGGGAAGTCCGGCTTGAACATGGAGGCGTTGCCGACGGTGTTGAAGACCTTGACCACCTGGGCGCCGGGCAGCAGCTTCTGATGGCGCTCGCCGGCGGAATCGCCGACGCTGCCGACCAGCTTCGGCGGCATGCCCTTCGAGAAATCGAGCGGGTTGGTGGCGTCGAGGACCGGCTTCCCCTTGAAGGGGTCGGGTCCGACGGAGCGGAGGACCTCCTCGGTGGCCGTGCCGAGGGTGGCGAGGACGACGAGCTCTCCGAACTTGGCGGCTTCGGCGAAGCTGCCGGCGGAAGCCTTCGCGCCCGCCTCCTTCGCCCAGGCCGCCGCCTTGGGGTTGCCCGCCTCGCGGGCGCCCATCTTCACGTCGTGTCCCAGCGAGATGAAGCCGCGCCCGAGCGCCTTGCCGACGTCGCCGGTTCCGAGGATGCCGACCTTCATGGGATTCTCCTATTCTCTCGACTATCTCGCTCTAACGCGCTCCGATCCATGAATCCTCCGGGATGATTCGATTTTCTTTCGAATCATGAATGTGGTCTATTGGAGGCATGAGGGCCGCAAGGATCGTCATGGGCCTGGCGATCTTCCTGCTGACCTTGGTCCTCGCCTACCTCGCGTGGACTCTGCTGCGCTCAGACTCCTCAGGTCTGCGCGATTTCATGGGCGATCTTCTCATTATCATGTCGGGGTCGGTCTTGGCAGGCGAGATCCTTCTCACTTCGGTCGCGGGGTCGAGACAGGGTCCCGACCGCAAGTCCAGGATCGCGAGGAGATCCGCGTACTCCTGTTTCGGGGTGGCGCTGCTGAGCGCCGCGATATTCCTTTCTGTTTGCTCGATGGGACTTGGATCGGCGCGCGTACTGCGGCATTGGTCCGTACTCTACCTGGGACTGGCGGTCCTCAGCTTCTCGTTGGGGATGCTCTCCCTGGTCCGCTCCGCCACCAACATCGGATGGGATTTTCCGCCGGAGCCGATCCGGGAGCCTCCCTTGCTGGACCTGGAGCCGGAGACACCCTTTGTTCCCCCGGACCCCGATCTCGCCGGCCTGCTGGCGCGAAAGAAGAACCTTAAATCGACCGGCCGGACCTGAGTCCGGCGAAGTTCACTTCCGATTCTCATTAACCGAAGCCGGTCTCGCGCAATGGGGTTGATGACGGTATGAGAATCCTGCTCGCGGTTGCGCTGGCCCTCGCCTGTCTCGCCCCTCGCGCCGGGGAAATCGTCTTCAGCGACGCCACCGAGACGGCGGGGCTGGCCGAGCCGCTCGCGGGGCTCATGGGGCACGGCGGCGCCTGGGGGGATTTCGACGGCGACGGGAAGATCGACCTCTTCGTCGGCGGCTTCTGCGACCGCCCCAACGCCGAGTACGCCCCCTCCGCCGGGCCCGTCTCGAGCCGGCTCTTCCGCAACAAGGGCGACGGCACCTTCGAACGCGTGTCGCAGCCCGGCGTGGAGTTCTTCGCCCGCACCAGCGGCGCCGTGTTCGCCGATCTCGACAACAACGGAACCCTCGAGCTCTACGCGGCCAACAACGCCAAGGCGGGCGGAGGGAAGGGCGAGGAGCCGCAGAAGTCGGCCAAGACGCGGCACTCCATCCTCTTCCGAAACGACAAGGGGAGGCTGGCCGACATTTCCGTCGACAGCGGCGCCTGCCCCGAGGCGCTCCTCACCGCGCGGAACATCGGCGTCTTCGACTACGACAACGACGGCCTCCTCGACCTCCTGGTGCTGGAGGACAAGTTCACCCGCAACCCGAAGTCGCTCCTATTGCACAACAAGGGAGGGCTGAAGTTCGAGGTCGCCAACGCCGCGGTCGGCCTGCCCGACGACCTCTTCGGGCTCGGCGTCGCGGTCGCCGATCTCAACGGCGACGGCCGCCCCGACTTCTTCGTGGGCCACTCCAACCGGCTTTTCCTCAGCCAGCCGGACGGCAAGTATCGCGAGGCGACGGAGCTGAAGAGCGTTTTCGCCTGGCAGCCCTTCAACGGCGAGGACTGGCCCTGCGGCGCGGCCTTCTGCGACCTCAACCGCGACGGCAAGCTGGACCTCGTCATCACCGCCCACTGCGAGAAGGCCCGCATCCGCCTGCTCCTGGGCGGCGACCTGAAGGACGGGATCCCGCAGTTCCGCGACGTCACCCAGGAGGCGGGTCTCGCGGGGATCGTCCCGACCAAGACGCCGCACGTCGAGTTCCAGGACTTCGACAACGACGGCTGGCCGGATCTCTACGTTTCGGCCGCCTGGGTCGAGAACGGCAAAGTGACCCCCCTGATCTTCCGCCACGGCGGGCTCAAGGACGGCATCCCGCAGTTCCAGCCGAACCGGCCGATCCAGCCTCCGATGGTCTACTTCCCGGCCGGGCCGAGCGGCGACTACGACAACGACGGCCGTCTCGATCTCTTCCTCATCAACTGGTTCTCCGGGCGGCGCTCCACGCTGCTGCACAACGAAAGCCCGAAGAAGCGCTGGCTGGACGTCCAGGTCGTGGGCAAGACGATGAACCGCATGGGCATCGGCGCCCAGGTGCGGATCTCTGCCGGCGGGAAACTCCTCGGCTTCCAGGAGATCTCGACCGGCTACGGCTACGCCAGCGGCCAGCGGGCCTACGCCCACTTCGGCCTGGGCGACGCGGCGCGCGTCGACGTCGAGGTGAAGCTCCCCAGCGGGAAGAAGCTCCTGAAGGAAGGCGTCGAGGCGGACCGGCTCCTGACGGTGGAGGAACCATGACGTCCATGATCGCGGCGCTCCTGATCCTGGCCCAGACCTTCCCGCCGAAGCTGCCGGAGGGCAAGGAGGTCGTCAGCGACACCTCCGAGGACTTCCTCAAGCCGGGAACGACGCTGAAGAGCGGGGTCGCGATCGCGAAGGCGGCGCCGACGATCGACTTCATGTACTTCCCGGGGCAGGACTATCCGGGCAAGCCCTGGTCGGACTGGGGCGACAGCATCGCCGCGGGCGGGAAGTACTACGCCTCGATCGGCGACCATCTGGCGCCCGCGGGCGACGGCTGCGTCTTCGAATACGATCCCGCGACGAAGACGCTCAAGAAGCTGGTGAGCGTCAAGAAGCTGCTCAACCTGCCGGAAGGCCACTACGTCCCCGGCAAGATCCACAGCCGACTGGACCAGGGCGACGACGGCTGGATCTACTTCTCCACCCACCGCGGATCGACGAAGGTCACCACGGAACAGTACCACTACAAGGGCGACTGGATCCTGCGGACGAATCCGTCCACCGGGGTTTCGGAAGTCGTGGCCTGCGGACCGGTGGCGAAGCACTGCATCCCCTGCAGCGTGCTCGACCCGAAGCGGCTGATCTTCTACGGCGGGACGGCGCCGGGCAGCGCCGGCGACGAGGAGGGCGTCCACTTCTTCGCCTACGACTGCAAGGCGGGCAAGGTCCTCTACTCGGGCCCGAACGAACCGGCCAGGTACATGATCTTCGCGAAGTCGACGGGCCGGGTCTATTGGGTGCCGGGCAAGGAGGACATGGTCGGCACAATGGTCCGCTGGGACCCGGCGGCGGGCGGCGAGCCGCTGAAGCTGGAGGCGTCGCTCGGACTCCGGTCGGCGACGCAGGAGACGCCGCAGGGGATCGTCTACACGGTGTCCAAGGCGGGGAAGGGCGATTCCGCGATCCTCTACGCCTTCGACACGAAGACGGAGAAAGCGGAGGCGCTCGAGGAGGCCGCCGTCGGAAAGATGAACTACATCACGTCGATCGACGCCGATCCGTCGGGGAAGTACCTCTACTACATCCCGGGCGCCCACGGCGGCGCCGAGCAGGACGGGACGCCGGTGGTCCAGTTTGACGTGAAGACGAAGCAGAGGAAGGTGATCGCCTTCCTGCACCCCTTCTATCGGCAGAAGTACGGCTGCGCTCCCGTGGGGACCTTCAGTTCGGCGATCGACGAAAAGGGGGAGACGCTGTACGTGACGTGGAACGTCAACCGCTCCGGCCGCGCCTGGGACTGCACGGCGCTGACCGCGATCCACATCCCGGCCTCGGAGCGGCCCTAGCCCCTCAGTCGGACTGTTCGCTGTCCGGGACGTACCAGTCCGGGCTCTTGCAGCTGGAGCAGATCAGGCGGAGATTCGCGGAGCGGGGGTCGTCGCTCGCCAGCGTTCCCACGACGGGGACGCCCACGAAGTTGCAGGAGCGGCAGTGGACGGAGCCGTGGTCGCGGGCCTTCTGTTCCCAGCGGCGGGCGCGGCGGAGATTGATCAGCAGGCTGGCCACGATCAGCACGGGCACCAAGGCGGGGAGGAGCCAGTAGGGGTTGAACGACTCCATCTTGGTGCGCTCCTCACGTCAACTGCATGAATCCTATCACCATAATAAATGTATTTCAACCGATAAATAGGTTCGGACCGAGACTAGCGGTTCTTCAGGTCGAGGATCCGCACCCCGCCGGCGGGCACCGTCAGCTCCAGGCGCGACCCCGACCCGTCCGCTTCCGCCCCCAGGGCCTCCGAGGGGAACAGCCAGTCCGAGGCGGATTCCACCGCCACCCTCGACCGGATCTGCACCGTCCGGTTCTGGCGGAAATCCGTCGGCGTGATCCCGTGCTGCGGCTTCGCCTGCCCGGCGGAGTTCAGCAGCGTCACGATCCAGCCGCTTCCGGAGCGGTTCAGCATCCATTCGACGTCGCCTTCCACCTCGACCGGCAGCAGCCCCCGCGTCAGGTGGGCGAAGAGCCGCGCCAGCGCCGGGACCGCCGTCCGGTCGATCCCCAGCCCGCGGGGCACCGAGAGCAGGATCAGCCGCCCCTTGCCCCGGTCGAAGGCGGAACAGAAGCTCTTGCCGCCCGGCTCCGTGGCGAGCGCCCGGCCGCCGCTCAGCGGCTTCATCCGGAAGCGCTGCGACGCGTGGCGCGTCCCGGTCGGCGCCCAGACGTACTCCGCCGCCTCCATCGAGGTCCCCATCTCGGGCAGCTCCAGCGCCGCCGCCCCCGCGCCGCTCAGCTGGCCGTCCGTGACGAGCAGCGTGCCGCCCTGCGCCACGTACTGCGCGAGCAGCTTGCCCTCCTCCGCCGTCAGCTCGAGATCCCCTGCCGCGACGACGACGGGATAGGTCAGGATCGTCGTCCAGCGCTTGACGTCGGGATACGCGTAGATCACGTCGAAGATGTCGCCGAAGACGCCGTGGACGTAAGTCTCGTTCGTGGCGGTGATCGGCTCCTCGCTCCGGGCGCCGATCGGATGGTAGGCCGTCCAGAACACCTCCCGGAGCATCTGCTCGTGGTCGCCGTAGAGCGTGAGATCGGGGCGCTTCGCCATGTCGCCGAAAGCGTGGGGATGGAAGGGCGCGGGGTCCCAGCCGTGGGCGTAATCGACGAGGATCGCGACGGGCGTGAAGGGCGTGCCCCGGTCGGGATGGGCCGCGGTGACCCGGAGGAAGCGGTCGACCAGTTTTCCTTTGGGCGAGAGCTGGACCTCCTTCACGCCGGCGGCCGCCGTCCCGCCGGGGATCCAGAACTCGTCGAAGCCCTGCTCGTGGTAGAACATCGACGACCCCGACATGTACTGGTGCCAGAGGTCCATCTTGTACCAGGTCATCCCGGCGCCCGAGAAGACGCTGTAGAAGTTGTCGAGGATGTTCTTCGGCTTCGTGTAGCTCTGGCTCTCGCTGAAGATCGTCGACGCGTCGCCGAAGTTGCAGGACCGGTAGGTCGCCGTGAGCCCGCCGTTCTGCCGCGCCGCGCCACGGAGGAAGGCCATGCGGAGCGAGAGCAGGCCCGCGGTGATGGCGGACGATTCGTAGCCGACCGTCCGGGCGCCCCACTGGTAGGAGAGGGGGGCGAACGCGGTCATCCCGATCGACTGGCAGGGGATCACTTCGCGGTAGGCCTCGGGCCAGTCCGCGCCGAAGAGCTTGCGGTACTTCTCGGCGTTGGAAGCGAGGCAGAGGGGCGAGAAGGCGGCCGCCAGCTCGCGCCGGGAATGGGCGCCCGCGGTCGCGGCCTTGACCTCCTCTTCCTTGGGATAGAAGTAGCCCAGGCTTTCGCCGGCAATGTTGCCGACGTAGCGGTCGCGGTACTTCAGGAAGTTCTCCTTGGCCGCGGGGGTCACGGGCTCGCCCCCGTGGTAGTTCATCATCTGGGCCCAGGCGCGGTCGGGATGGGCGTCCAGCCAGCGGACGAAGGCCTCGGCCGACTTCTTCTTGCCGGCGTCCTTCGCGTCGACGGCGAGGATCGCGGGGCCGACGTTGTGGAAGGTCGGCACGATCCGCGGGTCGGAGAAGATCGGCACTTCCTCGGCGCCCCCGTACTTCTTCTCGAAGGCGGCCTGCACGTCCTTGTCGCCGATGTGGTAGGGGAAGAGGACCCGCTTGGGATCCTCCTCGGCCCACTTGAGATGGCTCATGTTCCAGAGATAAAGAAAACCCTTGTCGCGGAAGGTGGCCGGCTTCCACGAGGCGGGGGCCTGGAAGTCGCCCGTCCGCCGCGCGAGCGGCTCCAGCTTGGGATCGATCCCCTTCCGGAAGTGCCGGAGCAGTTCCTCCGTCGGATGCTTCGGCCGCTCCTTGATCAGGGGGCGATAGGCCGCGTCGGTGGTGAGGACGATGCAGTCGACCTGGCGGCACTGCTTCTCGGCGAAGGCCGACAGAAGATCGAGGCGGACCTTGCCCTTGGGCAGGCTCGCCTCCCGGCTCTCCCAGGCGAAGGCCCAGTCCCAGTAGAGCTTCATCTCGTTGTCCTCCTCAACGACCGGCTTCTGGCCGTAGGTGAGGAGCATCGCGGCGCCGCCAGGCGGGGTCAGCCGGACCTGGAAGCGGCTCGTGGTCCCGCGGTTGTCGCGGAAGCGGATCCAGACGCGGTATTTGTCCGCGACGGGGAGGTCGAGATCGAGACCCGCGACGGCCTTGTCGTCGGCCGCGCCGCAGGCGATGGACATGAAGTTGCTCTCGCCGCCCTGGGTCCACTCGGCCGCCCAGCCGGGGCCGGAGATCCCCCAGTGGCCGTCGGTCTTGGGATTCTGCCCGCCCGGCCAGCAGTAGCCTCGGACGCCCTCGAGGTGCTCGGCCTCCACCCAGATCGTCTCCTGGGCGACGGCGACGGAGCCGAGACAGAGAAGCACCGCGAAGGTCTTGACCATGGCCGCCTCCTCAAAGGTCCCTTTGAGTTATAGCGGCAGGATCAGGAATTGACGAGGGCTACCTCTGCCTCGGCTTCCACTGGGCGAGGACTTTGCGGAGCCCCGCGAGCTCGTCCTCGGTCAGCGACGACGTGAGATCGGGCAGGCTCGACTCGACGGCCCCGATCACCTGGGACCAGACGTTGAGCTTGTCCGGATGGGCCTGGGGAATGAGGACGCCCTCTTCGTAGGAAAGCTTCGGCAGGACCGCCTTCTCCAGGACGACCGCCTTGTCGGGGGGCAGCTTGGCGCCCTGGCTGAACGACGCGATCGACATCTTTGCCGTCTGCTCCTGGTCTTCGCGCACCTTCTTCGCCAGGCGGGGGGCCTGGTCGGCCGTCAGGCGGCCCCGGAGGGTCTCCTCGCGCGTCTTCCAGCGCGCCGCGTCGTAGGGCTTCTCCAGGTCCTCCTTGGACCAGCCGAACCAGAGCTCCTCGAGCTCGGCCGACTGCTTCTCCGTGAACTCGACCGCCGCGGCGTTCCGCTTCACCCAGGAAGCCGCCGCCTGGCGCGCGAACTTCTCGCGCATCGCCCGGCCTTCCTCGAGCTTCTGCTGCAGCTTCTGGTTCTCCTCGGTCAGCGCCGCGGCCTTCTTGTCGAGCGCCTCGATCTTGTCGGCGAGCTCCTTCAGCCGCTCCTCGACCGTCTTGGCCGGGGGCGGGGGATCCTGAAGGAGCGCCGCCGCGAGCAGCAGGACCTGCAACATCGTCGTCTCCTCTACTTGACGTAGCGGCCGAGCTTGGCCATCTGGTCCGCGCTGAGCACCGGCTGGAGCCGGGTCGATCCTTCGCGCATCATGCCCGCCCAGTCGGCCCCGTAGCCTTCGGGCAGGAGCATCGTGTTGGGGGCCCGCCAGTCGCCGAGCGTCTGCTGGAAGCGGACCTGCTCCTCCCTGGACGCGCCGACCATGCTTCCGATCGACTTCCCGAGGTAGCCCCACATCTGCTGGCTCTGGGTGGACGCCGTGTCGTGGAGCTTCGCCGACTGCTCCGCGCTGAGCCTCGAGCGCAGGTCGACTTCTCGCTGGAGCCAGGCGTCGCGACTCGGCAGGCGGCCCGCATCTTCGCGCGCCCACCTGGTGCAGAGCTCGATGAGCGACTGCTTCTGCGTCTCGCTCAGGCCCAGGAGCTGTTCCCAGTTCCGGACCCGCCACTCGGCCATGTTCCGGGCGGAGAATTCGGCCTGCTTCT
>JACQFK010000557.1 GCA_016200125.1 Planctomycetota bacterium | reverse complement strand
TCGTCGGCGTCGAGGCCGGCGGGCACGGCCTCGACGGCCCGATGCACTCCGCCTCGCTTTCGGGCGGCCGTCCCGGCGTGCTCCACGGCTCGCTCAGCTACCTGCTCCAGGACAAGTACGGCCAGGTGGTGCCGACCCACTCGATCTCGGCGGGCCTCGACTATCCCGGCGTGGGGCCCGAGCATTCGATGCTCAAGGACGCAGGCCGCGTGACCTACACGGCGGCGACGGACAAGGAGGCGCTCGCGGCCTTCCACCGCCTCTCGCGCGAGGAGGGGATCATGCCCGCGCTCGAATCGTCGCACGCGGTCGCCTTCGCCGAGAAGCTCGCGCCGAAGATGAAGAAGGGGCAGATCCTCGTCGTCAACATTTCGGGCCGCGGGGACAAGGACATCGGGATCGTGCAGGAAGCGGAAGCCGGAACCCATGGGTAAGCTGCTCATCCCTTTCGTCACCGCGGGGTATCCCACCAAGGCGGGCTGCGTCGAGCTGCTCCAGGCCTGCGCCGCCGGCGGAGCCGATCAGATCGAGCTGGGGATCCCCTTCAGCGACCCGCTGGCCGACGGACCGATCATCCAGGCGACTTCGCACAAGGCGCTCACGGGAGGGGTCACGACCGACGACGCCTTCGAGATCGCCGAGGGCTTCAAGGCCGTGCCGCTGCTCTTCATGACCTACATCAACCCCGTGATGCAGTACGGGGAGAAAAGGTTCTTCGAGCGCGCGGCGAAGGCGGCCCTGAAGGGCGTGATCCTGCCCGACGTGCCGCCCGAAGAGGCCGATGCGGTGGCCGCCGCCGCCGAGGCGAGCGGCGTGCCGCTCGTCTTTCTCATCTCGCCGACCTGCACCGACGATCGGATCCGCAAGATCGACAAGCTCACGAAGAGCTGGATCTACCTCGTCTCGCTCAAGGGCGTGACGGGCGCGTCGATGGCGTCGGACGTGGGCGCCTTCGTGAAGCGGGTGCGGAAGTTCACGAAGCACCCCCTCTGCGTGGGCTTCGGCATCTCCACGCCCGAGGACGCCGCCCGCGCCGCGGAGTTCGCCGACGGGATCATCGTCGGCAGCGCGCTGCTCAAGATCGTGGAGAACGGCGGCACGCCCAAGGACGTCGAGCGCTTCGTCGCCGGCCTGCGCCAGGCGATCGGCTAGTTCCCGCCGAGCCGCTCCAGCGCCCGCTTCGCGTCCTCGTAGATCGGACTCTCCCGGGGAATGCGCCGGAACAGATCCCTCGCCGCCTCCAGTTCCCCTCTCCGGGCCAGGCCCGCCGCATGAAGAAAGGCCCGGCGGGAAAGGCTGTCGAGGACCACCGCCAGGGCGGGGTCCCCCGCGTCGAAGACGAGCGCCCCCTCGAGCAGGGCGAATGCGGCCGAGGCGCCCTCGGTCGGCGCCGCCCGCACCGCGGACGCCAGCATCCGACGCCCCCGCCGGCCGGCGCGGGGATCGGGCGCTCCGGGAAGCGATTCGACATACGATTCCCGAAGCAGGTCCAGCGCTTCGAGCGTCTCCATCCGCGAGTCCTGGAGCAGGCCCCGCGGCGCGCTGTACTCGACGTGGCAGTCGTCGTCGCTGATCAATCTCGCCTTCAAAGTGAGAGCGTCGATCATTTCCGTCCCGCCGATCCAGTCCCGGAGCAGCCCCTCGACCGTCGGCCTCCCCCACTGCTTCAGCTGGCCGGCGACCGCCGGCGTCTCGAAGCGGCGGCGGACGCCCTGGTAGTCGGGCAGCTCCCCCGTCATCCCCACCAGGAGGTAGTCGCCTCCGATGCTGACCTCCCAGAGGAAGGATCGCGGAAAGACCTGGTGGAAGGTGGCGAGCACCGCCGCGAAGTCCGCCTTGGGCAGGCGGTAGGCGTGGACCCACTGGCAGACGATCCCGCCGGGCTTGAGCAGCTCCCGGTAGCGCCGGAACTGCTCCCGCGTGAAGAGCGTCGCCATCCCGCTGAGCCAGAGGTTGGACGGCTCCGCGGCGATCACGTCGTAGCGGCGCGGCGTGAAGCGGACGTGGGTCCGCGCGTCGCCGATCACCAGCCGCAGGCGGGGGTCCGTCCGCCAGGGACCGACCGTCTCCTCGAAGAACTTCGACGCCTCGACGACGGCCGGAAGGAGCTCCACGACCTCCACCGCTTCGACCGGATGGCGCAGGGCAGCGGCGACCGTCGAACCGGAGCCCAGGCCGATCACGAGCGCCTCCCGGGCCGCCGGGTGGAGGATCAGCGGGAGATGGGCGGTCAGGATCTGCGTCGCCATGTCGTCCTCGGTCGACGCATCGGCCTTCCCGTTGATCCGGAGGGTCCGCAGCTTGCCGGCGTCGTGGACCGTCACGAGCCCGCAGGAATCCCACTTCGAATAGATGATGCGGTTGGATTCCCGGAGGATCGTGGCGAGGGGCTTCCCCTGGGACCGGCTCTCGGTGAAGTAGCGCTGGCCGTAGAGCACGGGCGTCGTCGCGACGAGCGCCAGGTCCCAGCCGGGCACGAGGAGGAGGAGCAGGATCCCGCCGGCCAGCGTGAGCGGAGGAACGCCCTTCCAGGCGCCCGGCCGCTCCGAGAAGGCATAAGCGGCCAGGATGACGTTCAGACCCGCAGCGAACAGGATCGTCCCCGGGATGCCCCGCCAGGGCAGCAGCAGGAAGGAACCCGCCAGGGCGCCGAGGATGCCGCCCACGGTGTTCCAGGAGTAGAGCCGGGCCACCGCGGCTCCGACCGATTCCTCCGATCCGAGCGCCAGCCTGCAGAGAAAGGGAAACATCGCCCCCATGAGCAGCGCGGGGATGCCGACGACCAGCGCCGCCAGTCCCGCCTAGACGGCCATGACGTGGTCGAAGTTCTGCGTCGAATGCACGGTTTCCATCATCACCATCGGCAGCCGCTCCAGGAGCGGCACCGTGGCCATGGAGGCGACGGCCGTGCCGGCCTGAAGGAGCGCGAAGGCGAGGACCGGATCCT
Source organism: Planctomycetota bacterium (assembly GCA_016200125.1). Next base: position 3,304 of record JACQFK010000557.1, on the reverse strand, counting down.
TCGCGGACCGGGCCTTCCAGGTTCCGGCGGCGCCGCCGACGCCGAGTCCCAGGATGAACGCGGCCAGCGTCAGGCTGAACGAGTAGACGGAGGACCCGAGCGCGAGCACGAGGCCGCGGGTCCAGGCCATTTCGCAGACCAGCGCCGCGAAGCCCGACACCGCGTAGGCGGCGAAGATCCAGCGCGGCGCTTCCGCGCGGGCCGCCGCCGCCTTCGGCGGCGCGATGACGGTCGCCGACGCCGCCCGGAGCGCCGCCAGGCCGATCAGGAGGTTCCCTCCGGCGGCGATGAACGTGGTCGTCCGGAGGCCGAACGCGGGAAGAAGCAGCCATCCCGCCGCCACGGCTCCCGCCACGCCCCCGAGCGTGTTGAGGACGTAAAGGGTTCCCGTCGTCCGGCCCGCGTCGCCGCCGAGCCCGGCGACCTGGCGCGCCAGCAGGGGCAGCGTCGCCCCCATGGCGGCGGTGGGGGGAAGGATCACGACGGCGCAGACGATCGCCTGGAGCGCAAGGAAGAGGCCCCCGTGGCCGCTCCCCGCCCCGTAGAACGGCCCGAGCAGGGACGAGAGCGCCGAGAGCAGGGGCTCAAAGGCCAGGGCGTAGGCGCCGATCGCCAGTTCCAGCACCCCGTAGGCGCGAAATCCGAAAGTGGTCCGGCCCGCGGCCAGGGCGCGGTCGACCGCGCGCCCGCCCCAGACGCTGCCCAGGGCCAGCCCTCCCAGGAAGGTGGCGACGACCGTGCCGACGGCGGCGCTCGTGACGCCCAGGTGAAGGGCGGCGTGCCGCATCCAGACGACCTGGTAGATCAGCCCCGCGGCGCCGCTGCCGAAAAAGAGGATCCCGGGCAGCCTGGACATCGACCCATAATAGCGCCCTTATGCAGGATGGCCAAGACTCCCGAATCCCCTTGACCCCGTCCCGCGGTTCCCCTAAGGTTGTGGAGACTCAAGGAAGGGGATAGTGGGCATGAGAAAACTCCTTTGTTCCGCCTTGGCCGCGGGGATCATCCTGCTGACTCTCGGCTTCCTGCCGGGCCTCGCCCAGGATCCCCGCTCCTACGTCTCCGGCAATTTCTTCTTCACCCTCGACGGGGTGAAGTGCGGCTTCCTCAAGCAGGTCGACGGAGGCGGGATCAGCGCCGAAGTGATCAAAGAAGCGGCCGGCCCGACCTATTTCGTGAAGAAGCACATCGGAACGCCGAAGTATGAAGACTTCACGATGCAGATCGGCTTCTCCATGTCCAAGGCGGTCTACGACTGGATCGCCGCCTCCTGGCAGCTGAACTACCAGCGCAAGAACGGCTCCATCGTCGCCTGCGACTACAAGCTCGACGCGAAGAGCCAGCGCGAGTTCTTCAACGCCCTCATCACGGAGACCGGCATCCCCGCCTGCGACGGCTCGTCCAAGGAGCCCGCGTACCTCACCCTCAAATTCAAGCCCGAGTACACGCGCACCAGGCCCGCCGACGGGAGCTTCGCCGACTTCAACAACAAGGACGGGCAGAAGAAATGGATCGCGAGCAACTTCAGGCTAAGCATTCCCGACATCGATTGCACCAAAGTCATGAAGATCGACGCGTTCACCGTCAAGCAGACCGCCGTGACGGATGACATCGGCGACGCCCGCGACTATCTGAAGGAGCCCGGAAAGCTCGAATTCCCCAATCTCAAGTTCACGCTCTCTTCCGTCGCCGCTCAGACCTGGTACGACTGGCACGAGGACTTCGTCATCAAGGGCAACAACGACGAGACGAAAGAGAAGAACGGCACCCTGGAATTCCTCTCCCCGAACGGGCAGGACGTCCTCGCCCGCATCTACTTCTTCAATCTGGGCATCTTCTACGTCGGCCCCGACCGGAAGAAGCCGTCCTGCGACTGCGACTGCTGCAAGAACGACGCGGCCAAGGCCAAGGACGACGTCAAGTCGTTCACGGCCGAACTCTACTGCGAGCGGATGCAGTTCCAGTACGTCCTTCCGAACGAGTAGCGCAAGGCTTGCGGTCGCGCCTCCCCTGCGGGACAATGGTCCCATGAGGATTCTTCCTGCCGCGATCCTGCTCCTGTCCCTCCAGGCTCCGCCCCTCGACGACTACTACAAGTTCAAGACCGGGACGACCTGGACCTGGAAGCGCTTCGAAGGCGGCGCCGAGCGCAAGATCACCGGGGAGGTGACCGGAACCGAGGAGGGGAAGGTCAAGATCCTCTGGAAGGACCCCGACAAGGACGGCACCTCCAACGTCACCTGGTCCGTGGTGGACGGCGTGCTCACCGTCACCGCGCGGAAGGAAACGGATGCGGAGGGGCTCACGTTCTCGGTCCTGAAGGCGGACTCCAAGAAGGACGACAAGTGGTTCAGCCCGGGGGGCGAGGTCGTCCACCTGGGGAAGGTCGAGGTGACCGTCCCCGCCGGGACCTACAAGGACGTCGTCCGAACCCAGCTCAAGCTCGAGGACTCGGGCGACGTGAAGGTCGACTTCTACCTGGCGCCCAACGTCGGGCTCGTGAAGGTCGACATCAAGCCGGACAACGGCAACCCGAACTCCTTCGAGCTCGCGGAATTCAAGGAGCCGAAGAAGTGACCTATTTCTTCGGTGGATTCTCGCCGCCGGTCACCCGGACGGGCCAGTTCTTCTTCACGAGCGCCTTCATCTCCTCCACGACCGCCGCGTGCTTCGGGTCCGACGCGAGATTCACGTACTCGCGGGGGTCGCTCTCCCGGTCGTAGAGCTGGGTCCCGGATTTCCCGCCGTCCCACTCGATGTAGCGCCACTTCTCGGTGCTCACGGCGTGGCCCGGGAAGCCGCCGCGCTGGACCTGGGTGAAGGCCGGCCGGTCCCAGGCCGTCGAGGGATCGTCGAGCAGCCGCCGCAGGCTCGCGCCCGCCAGCTCCTTCGGCGGCGTCAGCCCGGACAGGTCGGCGAGCGTGGGATAGAGGTCCAGCAGCTCGACCGTGCGCGGGCAGTGGCTCCCATTCCCCTTCGCCCCGGGCGCGACGATGATCATGGGCACGCGCGAGGACTCCTCGAAGAGGCTCTGCTTCATCCAGAGCCCGTGATCGCCCAGGTGGTAGCCGTGGTCGCTCCAGAAGACGACGACCGTGTTGTCCCAGAGCTTGAGGCGGTCCATCGCGTCGAGCACGCGGCCGATCTGCGCGTCGACGAAGGAGATTGCCGCATAGTAGGCCTGTTTGCACTCGCGGGCTTGGTCGATCGTGACCCCGAAGTGCGGCCAGGGACCGGTCGACGCCAACGCCGGCTTCGATATGACGTCGTTCGACCCCGGCCTCTTCATCTTCGCCGCGCAGAT
>JACQFK010000556.1 GCA_016200125.1 Planctomycetota bacterium | reverse complement strand
GAGATCGCGGGCGCGTTCAAGGTCGAAAAGGTGCTGGGCACCGGCTCGACGGCGCGCGTGCTGTTGGTCGAGCGCGACGGACGCCAGTTCGCCCTCAAGATTGCCCTCGACGCCGACAACGACGCCCGCCTGGCGATGATCGCGGAGAAGGAGTTCGGCCTCGCGCGCGGGAAGCAGTGGGCGCTCACGATCACGCTCGGCACCGGCGTCGGCTCGGGCGTGATGCTCGACGGCCGCATCCTCCGCGACCCGCACCTCCAGTTCGGCACCCAGGCCTCGCACATGGTGATCCAGGCCGCGGGCGGGCGGCTCTGCCTGACCGGCGCCCGCGGCACCGCCGAGATGCTCTGCTCCGCCACCGCGCTCGCGCAGCAGGTCCGTGACGGCCTGGCACGCGGGATCCCCTCGCTGCTCCAGGACCGCGACCCGGCGTCGGTCGACTTCGCCGCCGTCATGGAGGGCGCCGCGCGCCGCGACCGGCTCTGCCTCGACGAGACCGCCGTGTGGACCTCGAACCTCGGCTGGTTCCTGGTCTCCGCCGTCCACGCCTACGCGCCGGAGATCGTGATCCTCGCCGGCGGCGCGGCCCACGCGGCTCGGCGCTTCCTCAAGCCCCTGCGCGACCACGTGAACCGCCACGTCTTCCGCTGGCCGGTCGGCGAGCCCGTCCCGATCCTGATCTCGAAGATGAGGGACCACGCGGGCGTCCTGGGCGCGGCCGCCCAGGCCTGGCTCATGGCGTCGGCGGAGGGATCATGAGCTTCATCCGCACCCTGCTGGGCGACCTGGCGCCGGCCCGGCTGGGCGCCTGCTACGCCCACGAGCACCTGATCATCGACCGCAGCTACACCACGCAGCTCTTCCCCGACATCCACCTGCCCTCGGTGGAGAACGCCGTCCGCGAGCTGCTGGACTTCAAGGCGGCGGGCGGTGGCGCGATGGTCGACTGCATGCCCTGCGACGCGGGCCGCAACGTCGCCAAGCTCGCCGAGATCTCGCGGCAGAGCGGCGTCCATCTGGTCGCCCCCACGGGGCTCCACCGCGTCCGCTTCTACCCCGAGGGCCACTGGAGATTCATGCTCGACGTGGAGCGGCTGACCCGTCTCTTCGTCGACGACATCGAGCAGGGGATCGACTACAACGACTATGCAGGCCCTGAAGTGCACCGCTCCCCCCACCGCGCCGGCGTGCTCAAGGTCGGGAGCGACGGCGCGGAACTCGACGACGCCGAGCGCGCCGCCTTCGAGGCGGTGGCGGCCGCCCACCGCCGCACCGGCTGCCCCGTGATCACCCACTGCGAGGCCGGCCGCGGGGCCGAGCAGGTCGCCTTCCTCTCGGCCCGCGGCGTCGAGCCGCGCCACATCGTGCTCTCCCACACGGACCGCCATCCGGACCCCGCCTACCACCGCGAGCTCTTCCGGAGCGGCGCCTTCGTCGAGTACGACCGCGCCTTCCGCGCCCCGCTCGACGACGCGAACCCGACGCTCAAGGTGTTCGTCGCGATGGTGAAGGAGTTCCCCGGACAGCTGATGCTCGGCACCGACGGCGCCCGGCCCTCCTACTGGCGGAGCTACGGGGGATCTCCGGGCCTCGACTACCTCCTTCGAGGCTTCTCCGAGCGCGCGAAGAAGCAGGGCGTGACGGACGCGGAGCTGAAGCAGGTCTTCGTGGAGAATCCGGCGCGGGCCTACGCCTTCTCGCGCTGAGGCGGCTCGATCAGGTCGAGCCAGGGCGCGAGCTGGACCGGCAGCGCGGGCCGCAGGGCCCGGACGGCGCCGGCCATCAGCCCTCCCGCCCGCGTCTCCGGGATCCGGGCCCGCAGGTCCTTCGACAGCGCCAGCGCCGCGGCCGTGAAGACGAGCGCGAGGAGGAAGCCCTTCGCCGCGCCGAGCACGAAGCCCAGATGGCGGTCCCAGGCGCCGAGGCTGGCCCGCTCCAGCATCCGGCGGATACCGAGCGCGGCGAGGTGCACGGCGAGCGTCGACAGCGCGTAGATCAGCGCGAAGGCCGCCCAACGGTCGAAGGGCGCGCGAAGGGAGAGGTGGGGAGCGAGCCGGGGAGCGAGGGGCCAGGCGGCGGCGAGGCCCGCCAAGGGGGCGAGGATCAGCCCGAGCTGCCAGGCGAAGCCCTTCCACGCGCCGATCCCGGCGGCCAGGACCACGAGACCCAGGACCAGCGCGTCGAACATCAGCACCGCTGATCCCAGTATACCCCGCCGCCGGGGACTCAGGCGCGGCCGACGTTCACCCAGGTGTGGACGTGGGGCGAGCCGCTGAAGTACCACGACATCGTGGGCCCTTCGAGCTTCCAGCGGTCCCAGACGCGGTCGTTGCCGAGGTCGCCGTCCCGGTAGAAGGCGATGTGGATCTTGTCGAGGCCGCCGCCCTCCTTGATGAAGGCCAGCGCCTCCTCGACGTCCGAGGCGCGGTAGGGCGCGAGCAGGTCCTTCATCGTGTCCTCGACGAGGCCCTTCTGGTCCTTCGAGAGCTCGCCGACACAGATGCCGTTCCAGGGTCCGCTCTTCTTGATGCGGATCGACTTCTCGTCGTCCGCGGGCGACTTCTCCGCGAGCGCGGTCTCCTGCTGCTTCCCGCTGAGCGCCGCGAAGAGCTTGTTCGCGAGCAGCGCCTGCTTCCAGAAGACGTTGCCCGGATGGTCCGGCTTCTCGTTGAAGCCCTCCGCCGCATGGCCGTAGAAGATCGGGCCGCCGAAGGCCGTGTTCTCCTGCGTGTCGCCGTCGCAGCGGATCGTGACGTGCCGCCCGGTCAGCACCCACTCCCACTTGTCGGTCGCGGGATCGCCGAACATCGCGACGTGGTAGCTCTCGATGCCGCCGTAGTCGTCCTTCATGGACTTCGCGAAGCGCGCCGCGCCGTCCTCGCTGATGAGGCCCCGGAAGATGTCCTTCAGGAGCTGCTGCTGGTCGCCCGTGTAGAACTTCCCGATCTGCTGGGGCACGATCTCCCAGTTGTTGGAGACCTTCTGCCGCCGCGGATCGTCCCAGCCGAAGCAGATCTTCTCCTTCTGGTCGGGCTTGAGGCTCTCGTGGAACTTCTTCACGAGCGCCTCCGGCTTCTCCTCGCGCCAGGTGGAGGCCCAGACGAGGGGCTTTGCGAGGGCCGCCGCCGGAACCGCCGCGGCCGCGGTCTTCATGAAGTCGCGCCGCGACACTCCCTCGGCCTTGCTCGGGACAGGCCCCTCGCCGCAGTCCGGACAGACCTTCTTCGGGCTCATGTCAGCCTCCCGTTTCGGCTCTAGGCCTTCGAGATGTTCACCCACGTGTGGACGTGGGGCGAGCCGCGGAAGTACCAGGCCATCGTCGGGCCTTCCAGCTTCCAGCGGTCCCAGACCTTGTCGCTCCCCAGGTCGTTGTCCAGGTAGAAGGCGAGGTGGACCTTGTCGAGGCCGCCGCCGTCCTTGATGATCCCGAGGGCCGACTCGACGTCGGACTCGCGG
>JACQFK010000555.1 GCA_016200125.1 Planctomycetota bacterium | reverse complement strand
AGGTCTACAAGGGCCCCAAGGGCACCAGCACGCTGGCGGCGGACGGCGTCACATTCAGCGCGCGCGGCGGCGAGGTCTTCGGGCTGCTGGGGCCCAACGGCGCCGGCAAGACCACCACGCTGCGCATGCTGTCCACGGTGCTGACCCCCACTTCGGGCACCGCGCTCATCGCCGGCCATGACGTCGTGCACGAGCCGGACGCCGTACGCGCCTCCATCGGCTTCCTGTCCGGCAACACGGGCCTCTATCCGCGCCTGACGCCGCGCGAGGTGCTGCGCTACTTCGGGCGCATGTACGGCATGAACGGCGCGCAGCTCGAGGGGCGCATCGACGAGCTCGCCACGTTGCTCGACATGACCGACTTCCTGGGCAAGCGCTGCGACGCGCTGTCCTCGGGCATGAAGCAGAAGGTCAACGTGGCGCGCACCGTGCTGCACGATCCGCCGGTGTTGATCCTGGACGAGCCGACCGTGGGCCTCGACGTGCTCAAGTCGCGCACCATCGTCAACCTCGTCAAGGATTGCCGCACGCAGGGCAAGTGCGTGATCTTCTCCACGCACATCATGGGCGAGGTCTCGCGCCTTTGCGACCGGCTGGGCCGTCAGGGGATCCGGGCCGCCGCGAAAATCCTCGAGGGAGACGCCGCCCATCAGATCATCTCCTGCTGCGGTCCCGCCGATGCGCTGGCGGCGACCACCCACGGCTTCGGCGGGATCAAGCACCTGGTCTTCGGCAGCGTGGCGGAGAAGCTGTTCTACGAGGCGCCGGTGCCGACCTTCATCTACAAATCGCGACGGAACCCCTGAGGCGGATCTGAGGATGAACCCGATGACGGGCGACACGAAGTATCGATGCCTGCGCTGCTCCCGGACCTGGGATTCAAGCGGATCCGAGCCCGGGCAGTCCTGCCAGGAGTGCCGTTCCTGGAACGTCCGGCGGATGGCTCCGTCCCGGATTCCGATGCTTCTGCTCGTCGCGGTTTTCTTCGCCGCCGCCTGGCTCCTGAAGCATCCCCGCGCGGTGCTGAGGCTGATGGGAAAGGACTGAGCCGCCGCGCCCTCAGGAGCCGAGCTTCCGGAGAACGGCCGGACGCAGCAGCAGCGTCAGCGTGCCTTCCGCGCGGGGCGCGACGCGGCTGAACTCCACGAGCGCCATCCCGGCCTTCCTGAGCTCGATCGAGGCGCCGGTCGCCCGCGCGACGGCGGCCGACAGCTGCGGCTCGTGGCCCACGAGCGCCGGGGTCTCCCGGCGAAGCCTCCGGAGCTCTGAGAGCAGCCGCAGCGGCGCCGCGTCCGGCAGCAGCGCCTCCCGGATCTCCGGAGGCGGCAGCCCCAGGACTTTCGCGAGAATCTCCGCCGTCTGCAGCGCCCGCGGGAGCGGACTCGTGCAGATCACGGTGATGCCCAGGTCCAGCGCGCGGAGCCCTCGGGCCGCCTGCAGCGTCTTCCTCCGCCCCTCCGGCGTGAGCGGACGGTCCGCTTCCGCGACCCCGGGCGTGCCCTGAGCCAGCGCGGGACCGTGGCGGAAAAACACCGCCTTCACCGGATGTCCCCCACGATCAGCTGGCGGAGGTCGCTGAGCTCCGACGCGGCGCGGACGAACTTCCCGGAGAGCGTCTTCGATTCCGCCTGGATCTGCGCGAGGAAGCCGGCGAGCGGCGCCGGCGCCTTGCCCCGCCGGATCGCCTTGGCCGCGAACTTCTCCAGAATGACCCGGTCGTGCCACTCGCCGGCCATCTCCTGGATCCGGCCGAGCACCTTCACCACTTTCTGGAAGTCCTCCGGCTCGTAGGCCCACTCCAGCGTCTCGTGGGCGTAGCGGAGCCGCCGCGCCTCGCGCCGGATCGCGTGGGCTTCTTCCGAGCTCGGCTCCCAGGCCCGCCCCGTGAACAGGCTCATGACCCGCGCGAAATGGGGCGCCAGGTCGGGCGGCGAGGGCGCGTCGAGCACCGGCTTCTGCCGCACCTCCCGGACCACCTTCCTCATCCGAAGATCGATCTTGTCGATCTTCCGATCCTTCAGCCAGGCCGCCACGCGGGCCCGCTCCTCCTTCCGGATCCGTCGGAGGAAGCGGGAGAGCGCCTTGCGCGCGGCCGCGTCCTCCTTCGTCCCCTTCCGAAGCAGGTCGATGGCGATGTCGAGATTCCGCACGCGGCCGAGCTTCCGGACGATCCGGGGCAGCCGGTCGCGCACGCCGGGCCAGGGCGCGACGTGGGGGGCCCAGAGCTCCCCGGCCGCGAGCAGGCGGCGCGCGGCGACGCGGGCGTCGTGGATCGCCTCGGCGTTCGCGGGGCTCTTCCGGACCTTGCGGAGTTCCTCCTTCAGCCGTCCGGCCAGCCGGTCCAGCGTCGCGTTGCGGCTGGATCGGAGCGTGCGGCGGGGCTTCATGGGGCCGCCGGCGCCGCGTCCTTGCGGACCTCGAAGATCAGCTCGCGGTCGAAGACCTTGCGGAAGAGGTCGCCGCGCCGCTCCGCCGCGTAGAGCTCGAGATCGAGGTCCGAGTCGGACAGGAGGTTGAGCGTGACGGCGGAGCCGTTGAGGACGACGTCCATCGCCTTGACCAGGCCCGCGTGGCTGCGGTCGAGCCCGTCGCCGACCCGCAGGAGCGCGGCGAGCGCGTTGACGCGACGCCGGGCCTCCCGCGAGAGCTTCGAGTAGTCCTCGTGGCGGACCTTCGGCGTCTTCCCGCGGTGGTAGCGGGCGGTGAGGCCGATCACCTGGATCTCCTCCCGGCTGAAGCCCTCGAGCGGCCCCTCCCGGATGAGGTAGTAGGCGTGCTTGTGGTGCTTCTCCGCGCCGATCCAGTAGCCCGCGTCGTGGAGCAGCGCAGCGTACTCCAGCAGCTCTCGGTCCCGCGGCTCCAGCCCGTGGACGGGGAGCAGCGCGTCGAACATGAGGAGCGAGAGGCGCGCCACCTGCCGCGCGTGGCGGTCGAGCGCGCCCACGCGCCGGGCCAGGAACTCGACGCTGCGCCGCCGCGGGTCCGAGATCTCCTCCGCCCGCACGTCGAGCCTCGGGGCGTTCCTCGACGCGTAGTCCGCCACCACGCCCTCGCGGAGCGCCCGCTCGCAGGGGAAGAGCTCCTTGAGCCCCGCCTCCTCCATGAAGACGCGCACCACGAGCGACCCGGGGCCGATCGTGTCGGCCCGCTTCTCCCCCACCGGCTCCAGGTCCGCCAGCTCCTTCGGCGACGACTTGAGCAGCCGCTTCGACAGGTCCTCGATCTCCGAGAGACGGATCGGATGACCCTCGTCGCGGACGTCCAGCAGCTCCGCGAGCGTCATGATCGAGCCGCTGGTGCCGACCGCGGCGTCGACGCCGGCCTTGGCGACCTCGCGCGCGACCGGCCCGATCAGCGCGCGGATGTGCCGCTCCATCGACTCCAGCGTCTTCGGCCGCCGTCCCGGGAACTGCACGGCCAGCCGGAGCACGCCGAGCTTCAGGCTCTTCACATGGGAGACGCGCGAGCCCTCGCCGATCACGATCTCCGCGCTGCCGCCGCCGATGTCGAGCACCGCGAGCTTCTTGATCGACGGCGAGAGCCCGTCGCGGACCCCGGCGTAGATCAGCCGCCCCTCCTCCTCGCCCGACAGCACGCGCACCGCCAGGCGCGCCTCGGTGTTGGCGCGCAGCACGAACTCGGCGCGGTTCCGCGCATCGCGCACCGGCGAGGTCGCCACGGTCAGGATCGCCTCGACGCCGTGGGCCTCCGAGACGGCGCGGTAGCGCTTGAGCACCTCGATCGCGCGGGACAGGAGCTCGGGCGCGATGCCGCCCTTGGTGAAGGTCGACTCCCCGAGGCGGAGCATCTCCCGCTCCCGGTCCAGCACCTCGCGCGAGCCGGGGCCGTGGAGCCTCGAGATCACGAGGTGGACGCTGTTGGCGCCGATGTCGATCGCCGCGACTTTCATGGGGCTTCGGGAATCGATTCTACGGAGAAAGCGGGAGCGGACGCCAGAGAACGAAGGTTAATTTCCGGCAAAGGCGGCGATCCTTTGTAAACGGCGGCCGGACTGCTACGCTAGGCCGGAATGTCGGCGCTTGAAATCACAGGGCTGGCGGCGGCGGCCGCGGCGGCGGGCCTCATCAACGCGGTCGCGGGGGGCGGCACGCTGATCACCTTCCCTACCCTTCTCCTTTGCCGCACGGCGCCGCTCGCGGCCAACGCCACGAGCACCTTCGCGCTCGTGGTCGGGACCTTCGGCGGCGTCTTCGGCTACCGGCGCCAGCTCGCCGCCGTCAAGCCCTGGCTCTGGCGCTTCATCCCGCCCAGCCTCCTGGGAGGCTGGGCCGGCAGCTGGCTGCTCACCCACACGAGCGAGAAAGTGTTCTCGAAGCTCGTGCCCTTCCTGATCCTCTTCGCCACGATCCTCTTCGTCAGCCAGGGCCTGATCCGGCGCCTGATGGGCGCGCGCCCGGCGGAGGCGCGGTCGGGCGTCCTCTGGGGCGCGCTGCTCTTCCAGCTGGCGGTCGCGGTCTACGGAGGCTACTTCGGCGCGGGGATCGGGATCCTGATGCTGGCGTCGCTCGGGCTGATCGGCCTGACCGACATCCACGAGATGAACGCGCTCAAGACGCTGCTCGGCTCGCTGATCAACATCGTCGCGACGGTCGTGTTCATCAGCGCCGGCCTCGTCGACTGGCCCAAGGCCGGGGTCATGACCGTCGGCGCGCTCGCCGGCTACTTCGTGGGCTCCCACTACGCCCAGCGGATCCCCCAGGCGCGGGTGCGCACCCTCATCACCGCGATCGGCTTCATCATCGCCGCGGCGTCCTTCTACAAGGAGTTCCTGAAATAGCCTGTGCAGGAATCTTCCCATCGAGGGGGCCACGGGAGAGCCCATCGACGCGGCCCCCGATTTGCTGAAGTTCCATCGTGAAGCTCTTCTCCGACCTGCCGACTCTATGGCACATGGTCTTCCCCCCGTCAAAAGGGGGCTCTCATCCGGAGCGGCTGGACACCCTCTATCGCGGACAGGCGGATTCCTACGACGGCTTCCGGCGCCGGCTCCTTCACGGCCGTGAGGAGCTCATGCGGATCCTCGAGTTCAAGCCCGGCGATGTCTGGCTCGACATGGGCGCGGGAACGGGAAGCAACGCGGAGCTTCTTGGCGACCGGCTCGGACCGCTCAAGCGGGCGCTGCTGGTCGACCTCTGCCCCTCCCTCCAGGAAGTCGCCCGCCGTCGCCTGGCGGAACGGAACTGGAAGAACGTGGAGACCCTGACCGCCGATGCGACGGCCTGGCAGGCGGAGGAGAAGGCGGACATCGTGACCTTCTCCTACTCGCTCACGATGATTCCGGACTGGTTCCAGGCGATCGACCGCGCGTGGGAGAACCTCAAGCCGGGGGGGCTCATCGGCGTCGTCGACTTCTACATCTCCCGCAAGTGGCCGGAGCCGGACCTGAAGCGGCACTCCCGCTTCCAGCGCTTCTGGTGGCCGCTCAGCTATGCGCGGAACGACGTCTTCCTGTCCCGCGATCACCTGCCCTACCTGAGATCCAGGTTCGAGCAGATCCATCTCGGCGAGCATCTCGGCCGGGTGCCCTACATGCTCAGGCTGCGCTCGCCCTACTACGTTTTCATCGGGCGGAAGAAGTCGGCGCCGGGGCCGGCGTGACGGGCGGCTTCAACGGAGCGCCTCCCGCACGCGGACGAGGGCCCGGTCGAAGGCCTCCTCTCCCCGGGACCGCTGCCAGCCTTCCAGCAACGGTACTCGTTCGCTTCAGCGGCTTCAAGTTGCAGAGGTGAACTCAGCTCCGCGAACGGCTGCGCAAGGTCCT
>JACQFK010000551.1 GCA_016200125.1 Planctomycetota bacterium | reverse complement strand
TCCCGGTCCGCTCGACGATCCACTGGTCGTTCGTGTCGACCAGCTTCGCGAGGTCGTCGTTCGTGATCACGCGGGGGGGCGCGTAGGCGCCGGTGCCGAGTATCTTGACTCTCATTCCTCTTCCTTCGCGGAGAACCATTTCGAGAACCAGGCGCTGCGGACGGACAGCTTGCGCAGCTCGTCCACGATATGGTCGTTCAGCTTGCCTTTGATGAACGCGGCGGTGACCCTGATCGCGTTGGTGATCGTCCGCGCCGTCGCGCGGCCGTGACACTTGATCACGATGCCCCGGACCCCCAGCACCGGCGCGCCCCCGTGCTCGGAATGATCCATCTTGGCGGTGGCGCTGAGGATCCGCGCCTTGACTTCGGCGGTCTCGTCGACGCCCGCCGCGTGGAACTGGCGGAGGAGATACTCTTTCAGCCCTTCCGCCATCTTGAGCGCCAGGTTGCCCGAGAACCCGTCGCTGACCACGACGTCGGCCTCCCCGTGGTAGAGCGCCATGGGCTCGATGTTGCCGACGAATTCGAAGTTGAGGTGGGCCTTCTCGAGGATGGCGTGCGTTTCCCGCTGGAGCTCCGTCCCCTTCTTGACCTCCTCGCCGATGTTGAGGATGCCGACGCGCGGCAGCTTCAGGCCGGGGTTGAGGTACTTGGAGTAGCAGGCGCCCATGACCGCGTACTGCACCAGGTGGACCGCCTTCGCGTTCGGATTCGCTCCGGCGTCGATCATGGCGCAGAACCCCGTGTCCATGGGCATCGGGATGGCGATGCCGGGACGCTTCACGCCCTCCAGCTTTCCGAGCCCGAGCATCGGCATGATCGCGCCGGCGACGACGGCTCCCGTGTTCCCGGCCGAGATGACGGCGTCCACCTCGTTGTTCTTGATGAGCTTGTAGGCGATGCCCAGCGAGGAATTCCGCTTGCGGATGATCGCCTTGACGGGCTCCTCGTCCATGGCGATGACTTCGGGGGCATGGACCACTTCGACGTTGGCGGGAAGGCCGGGACGGTTGACACGATCCTTCTGCCCGACGATGAGAAGCTTGGCGTCGGGGTGCTGTCCGGCGGCTTCGATCACACCCGAAACGACTTCATCGGGCGCATGATCCCCGCCCATTCCGTCAATCGCGATGCGCATCCAATCCGTCGAGGGGGGACTACAGCTTCTTCATGTCGACGATCATTTCGCCCTTGTAGTAGCCGCAGGTGCCGCACACGCGGTGGGCCATCTTGGGCTGGCTGCATCGGGGGCAGGTGGAGAGGTTGACGACGTGGACGTGGTCGTGCGAACGGCGGCAGCCGCGCCACGATTTCGCAAGTTTCCGCTTCGGATTCGGCATAGATTCTCCAGGACCACTCCCCCCTCCGCCCCGGATCGAGGGTGAGAGTCTAGCGGAGGGACCCCCGTATTGCAAGCGAAAATCCCGGGCTAAGCAAGCTTGGACCTCACCAGTTTCTCGAAGGTCTCGAGGCCGAGAGGGATCTTGGAGGCGTCGCTGGCGCCGGCCTGGGCCTGCACCTCGCGCCCGCCGCCGCCGCCGCCGCAGGCCTTGCCGACCTCCTTCGCCAGGTCGCCGGCCTTGAGGCCCTTGGACTTGACGAGGTCCTCGCGCACGCCGATCACGAAGGCCGGCTTCTCGTCGCCGCCCGCCAGGATGCCGGCGGCGACCTTCTTCTTCTGGATCAGGCTGTCCATCACCTTGCGGAGCTCATCGACCGTCGAGCCCGGGACGTGATGGGCGACGATCTTCTCGCTGCCGACGTCGCGGAGTTCGATGTCGCCGGCCGAGGCGGCGGGCGCCGTGCCGGCCTTGGACTTCAGCTTGGCGACCTCCTCGATCAGCTTCCGCACCTTCTTGGGGACGTCCTGCCGCGGGCTCTTGAGGAGCTTCGAGAGTTCGTTGAGCGTCTCCTCCTGAGAGCGGGCGAGCTCGATCACCTTCGGGCCGGTGATGGCCTCGATGCGACGGATGCCGCTGCCGATCGACGATTCGCTCGTGATCCGGAAGGCGCCGATCGTCGCGGAGTGCTCGAGGTGCGTGCCGCCGCAGAATTCGACCGACAGCTTCGGCCCCACCGTGACCACGCGGACGCGGTCGCCGTACTTCTCGCCGAAGAAGGCGATGGCCCCCGCGGCCGTCGCCTCCTCCTTCGACATCTCGACCTTGGTGACCGGCTGGTCGGAGAAGATCACGCCGTTCACCCAGTCCTCGACCTTCCGGATCTCCTCGGGCGTCATCGCCTGGAAGTGGGAGAAGTCGAAGCGGAGGCGGTCGGCCTCGACGACCGAGCCCGCCTGGCTGACGTGGTTGCCCAGCACCGCGCGGAGCGCCGCCTGGAGCAGGTGGGTCCCCGTGTGGTTGCGCATGATGTTGAGCCGGCGCGCGGCGTCGACCTTGACGCCGACCTTCGCGCCGACCTTGAGCGTCCACTTCGTCACCCGGCCGAAGTGGAAGAAGTAGTCGTGGTCCTTGCGCGTGTCCTCGATCGCGACCATGGCGCCGTTCGTGAGCGCGCCCGCGTCGCCGGCCTGTCCGCCCCCTTCGCCGTAGAGCGGCGTGCGGTCGAGGACGACGGCGACGTCGGACCCTTCGCCCGCGCTCTCCACGAGCGCGGACTCCTGGTTGAGCATCGTGGTGAAGTCCGTGATGCTCTTCTTCGACTTGTCGAACTTCTTCCGGTCGCCGATCTTGAAGATCCGGAGCACCGTCGCGTCCTTGGGCTTCTCGAGGTCGGCCACCGGAATCTTGTAGCCCAGGAACTGGGTCGGCGGGTGCTTCTGTTCCTTGAAGTCGGAGTAGGGGCCCGGCTGGAAGATCTCGCCCGATTTGCGGTCGCCCTCGCTGCGGCCCTCCAGGATCTCCTCGAAGCGCTTGCGGTCGAGCTTGAGCTTGTGGTCGCGGAGGATCTGCTCGGTCATCTCGATGGGGAAGCCGAAGGTGTCGTAGAGCTTGAAGGCCTCCTCGCCGGAGAGGGCGTCCTTGCCATCCTTGCGGAGGCGGGCGATGGCGGCGGTGATCAGCTCGTTGCCCTTCTCGAGCGTGTCGAGGAACTTCTCCTCCTCGGCCTTGATGACCTGCTCGACGGTCTTCTGCCGCTCGACCAGGTAGGGGTAGCCGCGCTTCATCACCTGGACCACCGCGGGCACGATGCGGTGGAGCAGGGCCCGGCTCTGGCCGAGCTGGACGACGTCGCGGAGCGCGGTCCGCAGGATGCGCCGGACCACGTAGTTCCGCCCGGTGTTGCCGGGGAGGGCGTTGTCGGCGATGCAGAAGGTCAGCGCGCGGACGTGGTCGGCGATGCGGCGCATGCGCGAGGACTGCTCGGTGCCGGGGCTGTAGGTGAGCCCGAGGAGCTGGGCCTCGGCGCCGATGATGGCCATGAACACGTCGGTCTCGAAGTTCGACTGGACGCCCTGAAGGACGGAGGCCCAGCGCTCGAGGCCGGCGCCCGTGTCGATGTTCTTCTGGGGGAGCGGCTGGAGGACGCCGCCGTCCTGGCGGTCGAACTGGGTGAAGACGAGGTTCCAGATCTCGACGTAGCGGTTGCAGCCGCAGGTGATGGAGCAGTCGGGCGACCCGCAGCCGTACTTGGGCCCGTAGTCGTAGTAGATCTCGCTGCAGGGCCCGCAGGGCCCGTTGGGCCCCTGGCTGGGGGCGTTGGCGGGCCAGAAGTTGTCGCCCTCGCCGAGGCGGAAGAGGCGGGCGGGGGGGATGCCGACCTCCTCGTTCCAGATCTTGTAGGCCTCGTCGTCTTCCTTGTAGACGGAGATGTTCAGCCGATCGGGGGAGATCCCCATCTCCTTCGTGGCGAACTCCCAGGCCCAGGTGATGGCCTCGCGCTTGAAGTAGTCGCCGAAGGAGAAATTGCCGAGCATCTCGAAGAACGTGTGGTGGCGGCTGGTGCGGCCGACGGACTCGAGATCGCCGGTGCGGAGGCACTTCTGCGAGGTGGTGGCGCGCTTGAAGGGCAGGGTGCCGCGTCCGAGGAACATGTCCTTGAACTGGTTCATCCCGGCGCCCGTGAAGAGGAGCGACGGGTCGTTCGGCGGCACGAGCGAGTCGGAAGGGTAGACGGTATGACCGCGCTTCTTGAAGAAGTCGAGGTACCGTTCGCGGATTTCGTCGAGCGTGATCATTTGCAGGGGCCGGATTATCGAGCCCGCCGCGGGGGGTGTCAAGCGGGAAGTGGCCGGGGGAGGTAGACTTCAATTACCGATGAACCCGGGCTCGACTCGGTCCAGGAAATGGATCGCGGGGGTCTTCCTCTCGATGCTCGGCATCGTTCTGGGTCTTCAACTCTGGATCAGGTCGGTGGAATCCCGGAAATGGGAGGAGATGGACCGGGCCGCCCGGGCTCTGCGGGAGGAGGCCCACGCGCGACCGGCAGCCCGGGCCGCCCTGCGGGGCGGGTCGGAGGAAGGAAATGCCTGGGAACTCTATGATCATGCCGAAAGCCTGATCAAGTCCCGCGGCTCTATCGCGCCGATCCGCGACTACATCGTCCGCCCTGGAAGCGGCTACAAGTCCCGAGCCGAGGAGTCCCTGAAGGTGTACGAGGAGGCGCTGGCGGATCTTCGGCGGGCTGCCCGCCGGTTGAGCGCGCGGCGGCGTGTGAACTGGGAGGAGGAATCCCCGTGGAGTCCAGGACGCCTGCTCGCATGGGTGGCCAGATGCAAGGCAAGGTTCCTGACGGAGTCCGGACAAGCCCGAGATGCCGCCGGGATTCTTCTTGATGTGCTTCAGTTGGGCCAGGACATGGTGCGAGACGGAGAGATCTATGGAGCTTGGGTGGGATTCTCGGTCCATGGCGAAGCCTTGGAAGACCTCAAGGGTCTGGTTCTCTCCGGGACGCTGAGCCGCGACGATTTGAAGGAGATCGATCGGGAGCTGGAGATTCTCGACGGTTCGTTTCCCGTGTTCGGCGATGTCGTCCTGAACTCGGCTATGAGAATCGGATTCCAAATCCTCAGGGCGGGCACGCTGGATCGCTTTCTGGAGGAGATGGAGTTCAAGAACCAGCCGCGACCCAGGTCCTGGCGGAACGCTTTCTCGGACAGGTTGATGATGGTCGACGTGTTCGAGCGCGAATTGTCGGATGCGCGGCGCAGCGCTGCGGGAGATCTCCGGCCTTGGGGAGAGGCCCGATCCCTGACGGCGGCGATCGATCTCGATCGGGCTGCCTTTGGATCTCCGCTGTTCAAGGCGATTTTCGACAAGGGTCCCCTGATGCCCTATCAGCTGGCCTTCCGGGAGCATCGGGCGCGGCTTCGACTCCTCCGGATGGCCGTCCGCCACGGGGCGACGGGAGAGGTTCCCGTTCTGCCGGATCCGCTGGGGACGGAACTCCGCTTTTCCCAGCACGGGGACCGCTGGCTCTACTGGAGCGCCGGCGGGAACGGCGTCGACGACGGCGGCGCCGGCGGCTGGAAGGGGGACGGCAAGGACATCGTGCTCGACGTGAAGCAGTGAAGCGTCACGCCCGGGTGTGGAAGTGGGTCCTGGGTCTCGCCGGGGGGATGGCTCTCGCGATCGGGATTCTCGTCGGGGACGCCTATCGGAAGGCCGGAGCGGTCTTCGAACGGCACGAAGCCGATGTCTCGCGTGTGCTGGCCGAAGTCCGTGAACGGGATTTCGTCCGCCCTCCCCTTTTCGGGGAGGGGATCCCCGGCAATGCTTTCGATGACTATCGGTCGGCGCTCCAGAATCTGAAGGGCCCGCCGACCGTGGGAGGGTCCGAGATCCGACTTCTCCGCAACGGGTTGTCGCGTCGAATCGCGGACCCGGGAGACGAGATCATGTCCCCGACCTCCCTGAGCTGGCCGCGGGTCTATGCGTACCTGGCCGGGTTGAGCTACTTATCCCAAGCCGCGGCCCAGGCCCATCGCAGGGGGAACGATCACCACGCGGTCGAAATGGTCGTCCTCCTGTTCGGAGCCGCCCAGGACACGATCGGCCGCGGCGTCCCGGAACTCGCGTCGCTGG
>JACQFK010000588.1 GCA_016200125.1 Planctomycetota bacterium | reverse complement strand
GATCTCGGGTCGACGAGGCCGGTCGAGCGCGTCGTGATCTGGAACCGGACCGACGGGGGGGACGGCATCTCCTCGCGGATGAAGGGCTACAAGTTCGCGCTGCTCGACGAGGCCCGCAAGCCGGTCGATGAGAAGAAGTCCGACGCCTATCCCAATCCGAAGACGGAGTATTCCTTCGACGGCGTCCGCGACGTCGCGCTGAAGGCGGTCGGCCCCGTCCAGGTGCCGGAGAAGGTGCTGACCCTGGCGAAGGACAGCGTGCTGCAGTTCAAGCTCGACCATGCGGCGGCGGGGAAGTTCCGCCTCCAGGCCACCGACGACGGGAGGGCCCGCGGCGCCGCCGAAGTGCCGGGGGAGATCCTGGCGATCCTGAAGAAGCCGGAGCCCGAACGCTCGAAGGACGAGGCGGCGAAGGTCGCCGCCTTCCACCGCACGATCGCGCCGGAGCTCGCGCCGACGCGCGACCGACTCGCCGCCCTGAAGAAGCAGATGGACGGGCTCAAGCCCGCCACGGTCCCGGTGATGAAGGACCTTCCGGAGAACCGCCGGCGCAAGACGCTGATCCAGATCCGCGGCAACTTCCTGGTGAAGGGCAAGGAAGTGTCGGAGGGCGTCCCCGCGGCGCTTCATCCCTTCCGGCGCCGGCCTGATGAGCACGAGCGAGGACTGGGGCGTGCGCGGCGAGACGCCCTCGCACCCCGAGCTGCTCGACTGGCTGGCCACCGAGCTGGTCCGCTTGAACTGGGACCTCAAGAAGTTCGTGAAGCTGATCGTGACGTCGGCGGTCTACCGGCAGTCCTCCCAGGTGACCCCGGACCTGATCGCGCGCGATCCCTCGAACCGGCTGCTGGCCCGCGGTCCGCGCTTCCGCCTCTCGGCCGAGGCCGTGCGCGACCAGGCGCTCGCGGTGAGCGGCCTGCTCAGCCGGAAGATGTTCGGCCCCTCGGTCTACCCGCCCCAGCCCAAGTCCGGCCTGAGCGCGGCGTTCTCGAATTCGACCGACTGGGAGCCCAGCAAGGGCGAGGACCGCTGGCGCCGCGGGCTCTACACCTTCTGGCGCCGCTCGGTGCCTTATCCGTCGATGGCGACCTTCGACGCGCCCGACAGTTTCGTCTGCACGGTGAAGCGGATCCCGACCAACACGCCGCTCCAGGCGCTGGTCACGATGAACGACCCGGTCTACGTCGAGTGCTGCCAGCAGCTGGCGCGCAAGATCGTGGCGGAAGGCGGCTCCTCGGCGAAGGAACGGGCGACCTACGCCTTCCGCCGCTGCCTCGCGCGGCCCCCGAAGGACGCGGAGCTGGCGAGCCTGGTGTCCCTCTTCGAGAAATCCCGCGCCCGCTATGCGGCGGACGCGAAGCGGGCGACGGCGATGGCCACGGAGCCGCTGGGCCCGGCGCCGGCGGGCGCGGACGTCGCGGACCTGGCGGCCTGGGCGGTCGTCGGGAACGTGCTGATCAACCTGGACGAAATGTTCTTGAAACGGTGAGCGCATGAACCAGAGGCACGAGAATCTCCAGGAAGCGACGCGGCGTCACTTCCTCCAGAACTGCTCCGTCGGGCTAGGCGGCATGGCGCTCGGCTCCGTCCTGGGGCGGAGCGGCTGGGCCCAGGAGTCGGACAACCCGATGGCGCCGCGGAACACGCACTTCCGCCCCCGCGCGAAGCGCGTCATCTATCTCCACATGGCGGGCTCGCCGCCCCACCTCGACCTGCTCGACTACAAGCCCGAGCTCGTGAAGCACGACGGCCAGGACTGCCCCGACGCCTTCCTGAAGGGCAAGCGCTTCGCGTTCACGTCGGGCGTCCCGAAGCTCCTGGGCTCGCCCCGCAAGTGGGCCCAGTGCGGCCAGAGCGGCACCTGGCTGTCCGACGCGCTTCCGAACCTCCAGAAGGTCGCCGACGAGCTCTGCGTGATCCGGTCGATGAACACCGACCAGTTCAACCACGCGCCCGCCGAACTGCTGCTCTACACGGGCTCGCCCAACCAGGGCCGCCCCTCCATGGGCTCCTGGGTGACCTACGGGCTCGGCTCCGAGAACCAGAACCTGCCCGGCTTCGTCGTGCTGATCTCGAGCGGCACGCAGCCCAGCGCGGGGAAGAGCGACTGGGGCAGCGGCTTCCTGCCCTCCGTCTTCCAGGGCGTGCAGTGCCGCTCCCAGGGCGACCCCGTGCTCTACGTCTCCGATCCCGGCGGCATGGACCGCGAGATGCGGCGCCTGAGCCTGGACACCCTGCGCGACCTCAACGAGCAGCAGGCGAAGGAGCTTGGCAACCCCGAGACGCTGACGCGCATCGCGCAGTACGAGCTCGCCTACCGGATGCAGGTCGCGGTGCCCGAGGTGATGGACATCTCGAAGGAGCCCGCCGAGGTCCTCAAGGACTACGGCGCCCGTCCCGGCGCCGCGAGCTTCGCGAACAACTGCCTCCTGGCGCGCCGCCTGGTGGAGAAGGGCGTCCGCTTCGTCCAGCTCTTCGACTGGGGCTGGGACTTCCACGGCACGGGCCCCGGCGAGGACATCCGCGACGGCCTGACCAACAAGTGCAAGGGCATGGACGTGCCCGTGGCGGCGCTGATCCGCGACCTGCGCCGGCGCGGCCTGCTGGACGACACGCTCGTGATCTGGGGCGGCGAGTTCGGACGCACGCCCTTCCGCGAGGGCCGCACGGCGAAGGGCGCCGTCCTGGGGCGCGACCACTACCCGGACTGCTACTCGATGTTCCTCGCCGGCGGCGGCGTGAAGAGCGGCCTCACCTACGGGGAGAGCGACGATCTCGGCTTCTCGGTGGCGAAGGACAAGGTGCACGTCCACGATCTGCAGGCGACGATCCTCCACCTGCTGGGCATGGATC
>JACQFK010000587.1 GCA_016200125.1 Planctomycetota bacterium | reverse complement strand
GATGTTCATCCAGGCGCTCGAGGAGCGCGTGAAGAAGGGCCAGCCGATCGACCGGATCGCGTCGGTCGCGAGCTTCTTCCTGAGCCGCATCGACACGCTGCTCGATCCGCAGATCCAGAAGGTCGCCGACGCCGGCGGCCCGAAGGGGGACATCGCGCGCGGCCTGCCCGGCACGATCGCCGTCGCCAACGCCAAGCTCGCCTACCAGAAGTACGAGATCGTCAGCGCCACGGAGCGCTGGAAGAAGCTCGCCGCGAAGGGCGCCCGCCCGCAGCGGCTCCTCTGGGCCAGCACCAGCACCAAGAATCCCAAGTACAGCGACACGATGTACGTCGAGCCGCTCATCGGGTCCGACACCGTCAACACGATGCCCATGGAGACGGTGGACGCCTACCGCGACCACGGCAAGCCCGCCTCGCGGATCGGCGAGGACCTGATCGGCGCCCAGCGCCGCATCGTCCAGCTCAAGGAGATCGGCATCGACCTCGCGGCCGCGACGAAGCAGCTCGAGGACGAGGGCGTGAAGAAGTTCGTCGACCCCTTCGAGAAGCTGCTTGCGTCGCTGGAGACGAAGCGCAAGGCCGTCCTGGCCGGCGCCGGCGCCTAGCCGCCCGATGGGCTCCGCGGACCTCTGGAAGCGCTTCAAGGACACTCTCTGCGTCGCGCCCTCCCTCGGCCTCAGCCTCGACGTCAGCCGGATGGCCTTCGACGACGGCTTCCTCGCGCGCATGGCCCCGGCGATGGAGAAGGCCTACACCGCCATGGAGGCGCTCGAAAAGGGCGCCATCGCCAATCTGGACGAGAAGCGAATGGTCGGGCACTACTGGCTCCGCGACTCGAAGCGGGCGCCGACCCCCGAGATCGCGGGCGCCATCGACGAGGCGATCGCCGCGATCAGGCTGTTCGCGAAAGTCCAGCACGGGAGCAAGCGCTTTCGGCGCGTCCTCTCGGTCGGCATCGGCGGGTCGTCCCTCGGGCCGATGTTCGTCTCCGACGCGCTAGGCGATCCCGCGACCGACCGGATGTCCGTCCACTTCATCGACAACACCGACCCCGACGGCATCGCCCGCGTGCTCCGCACGCTGGACGGGAAGCTCGCCGAAACCCTCGTCATCGTCACCAGCAAGAGCGGCAGCACGCCCGAACCGAGGAATGCGATGCGCGCCGTCGAGGCCGCCTATCGGGCCGACGGCGTCGACTTCAGGAGCCATGCCGTGGCGGTGACGGGCGAGGGCTCCGCCCTGGACAGGGAAGCGATGAATTGGGTCGCCCGCTTCCCGATGTGGGACTGGGTGGGCGGGCGCACGAGCGAGTTCAGCGCGGTGGGCCTGCTGCCGGCGGCGCTCCAGGGGCTGGACATCGACGCGATGCTCGAGGGGGCCCGGGCCTGCGACGAAGTGACGCGCGTCCATGACACGGCGAAGAATCCGGCCGCCCTGATGGCCCTCATGTGGCACCACGCCACGGGAGGGAAGGGCGCGAAGGACCTCGTCGTCCTCCCCTATAAGGACCGCCTGCTCCTCTTCAGCCGCTACCTCCAGCAACTGGTCATGGAGTCCCTGGGAAAGCGTCTCGACCTGGACGGGAAGCGGGTCGACCATGGGATCACGGTGTACGGCAACAAGGGCTCGACCGACCAGCACGCCTACGTCCAGCAGTTGCGTGACGGCGTGGCGAATTTCTTCGTGACCTTCATCCGCGTCCTCGAATCCGGCGGCGCGCCGGCCGAAGTCGAGCCGGGCGTCACCGCGGGCGACTACCTCCACGGCTTCCTCCTGGGAACGCGCCGGGCGCTGTTCGAGAACGACCGTCCGTCGATGGCGATCACGATCCCCCGGGTGGATGCGCGCACGGTTGGCATCCTGATCGCGCTTTACGAGCGGGCGGTCGGGTTCTACGCGACGCTCGTCGGGATCAACGCCTACCATCAGCCGGGCGTGGAGGCCGGAAAGAAGGCGGCCGCGGAAGTGCTCTCCCTTCAGGGCAAGGTCCTCGCCGCTCTTGCGCCGGCGGGTCAGACGGCGGAACAGCTCGCGGGGAAGATCGGCGTGGCCGATCCGGAGGCCGTCTACCTCCTGCTCGAACATCTCGCGGCGAACGGCCGCGCGGGCACGGCGGGCGGACCCGATCCCGGATCCCGGACCTTTTCGCGGAGGGCCTGAGTCATGGCGCTGTCGCCCCTGGCCGGCAAGCCCGCCCCCGCGGCGATCCTCATCGACGTGGACCGTCTTCTCAAGCAGTACGCGGAACGGAAGCCCGACCCGGCCGATCCGCTCCAGCGCGTCGCCTTCGGCACGAGCGGCCACCGGGGCAGCCCGCTCAACGGCTCCTTCAACGAGGCGCACATCGTCGCCATGACCCAGGCGATCTGCGAGTACCGCGCGGGCAAGGGGATCGACGGCCCGCTCTATCTCGGGATGGACACCCATGCCGTCTCGGCTCCCGCCCAGCGGACCGCGATGGAGGTGCTGGCGGGGAACGGCGTCGAGGTGTTCTTCCAGAAGGGCGGCGGCTTCACGCCGACGCCCGTCATCTCCCACGCGATTCTGACCTACAACCGCGAGCGCTTCAACGGCCTCGCGGACGGCATCGTCATCACCCCCTCGCACAATCCGCCGAAGGACGGCGGCTTCAAGTACAACCCGCCCCACGGCGGCCCGGCCGACGTCGACGTCACGAAAGTCATCCAGGACCGGGCGAACGCGCTCATCGCCTCCGGCAACGCCGGCGTCAAGCGGATCCCCTACGAGCGGGCGGCCAAGGCGGCGAGCAGCCACGCGCACGACTTCGTGATTCCCTACGTGAACGACCTGCGCTCGGTGATCGACCTCGACGCCATCAAGGCCGCGGGCCTGAAGATCGGGGTCGATCCGCTGGGCGGCGCCAGCGTCGCCTACTGGGGGCCGATCCGCGAGCTCTACGAGATCGACGTCACGGTCGTGAACCCGAAGGTCGATCCGCGCTTCGCGTTCATGACCTGCGACCACGACGGCCAGATCCGGATGGACTGCTCCAGCCCCCACGCGATGGCGAACCTGATCGGGCTGAAGGACAAGTACCAGATCGCCTTCGGCAACGACGCCGACGCCGACCGCCACGGCATCGTCACGCCTTCGGCCGGCCTGATGAATCCGAATCACTATCTCGCGGCGGCAATTCACTATCTGTTCTCCAGCCGCCCCGAATGGCGCGCGGACGCCGCCGTGGGCAAGACGCTCGTGAGCAGTTCGGTGATCGACCGCGTGGCCGCCTCGCTGGGGCGGACGCTCGTGGAGGTCCCGGTCGGCTTCAAGTGGTTCGT
>JACQFK010000572.1 GCA_016200125.1 Planctomycetota bacterium | reverse complement strand
GGCTCACCGACGTCCACGGCGAGCTGGTGAAGGGGCTTCTGGCCTAGAACTCTCCGCCGCGGCTTACTATAATCCCCGTCGAATTCCAGTTCACCGGGGGATGCATCCATGCTCACGCTCCTCAAGCTCATCCGCAATCTGTTCAAGCAGCTCAAGAGCGACCTGACGCCGGCCCAGATCGCGGTCGGGGTGTTCTTCGGCGCGGTGGCGGCGCTGACGCCCTTCGGCCTGCACCTGATCGTGATCTTCACGGCCGCGCTGCTGGTCAACTGCTCGATGGCCGCCTGCCTGCTCGTCTTCGGGGCGCTCAAGCCCCTGGGGCTGGCGCTGGGCGGCGCCTCGTTCAGGATCGGCACGTCCCTGCTCGAGAACGGCGAGGGCGCCTATGCGGGCCTCATCCGGGCCATCTCGGGCGCGCCGGTGCTGGCCTACCTCGGGTTCGACCGCTACGTGGTGGCGGGCGGGCTGGCGGTCGCCCTCCCGATCGCCCTGGTCCTCGCCCTGCTGGCCGGGCTCACGATCTCCGGGTACCGGAAGAAGCTCGCGCCGAAGCTGGCCGACGCGGCCTGGTTCGAGAAGTCCATGAAGAATCCGGTGTTCCGCTTCTTCAAGTGGCTCATCGCGGGCAAGGACAAGGAGTTCCAGGAGCCGAAGAAGCGCTTCATCCTCCTGCGGCCCTTCCGCGCCTACATGGTCCTCTTCATTCCGCTGCTCTACATCGGGATCACCGTGGGCGGCGGCCTCTATGCGCAGGCGGCGATCAACGGGATCGCCGCGAAGGGGATCAGCAAGTCCCTCGGCGTCCAGTGCAGCTTCGGAAAGATCGAGTACTCCTTCTTCGGACAGCGGCTGGCCTTCGAGAACTTCCAGCTGCCCGACCCCTCCAATACCAAGGAGGACATGGTCCGCGTGGGCGGCTTCGAGGCCGACCTCGGCTTCGTCTCGCTGCTGTCGAAGCGGCTCCACATCGAAAAGCTCGCGGTGAAGGACATCGCGGCCAACGTCGCGCGGAAGGAGGACGGCAAGCTCAACGTCACCGACCTGCCCGGGGCCCAGCCGGCGGATCCGGCGGCGAAGTCGACCTGGGACGAGTACACGGAGTGGCTCTCGCAGAAGGGCAAGGACGCCGACTGGACGGAGATCTGGAACAAGTACCAGGAGTACCGGAAGAAGTCCGAGGAGAAGCGGAAGGAGGAGGCGGCGAAGAAGGCCCGCGGCGAGAAGTCGAAACTCGAGCTGGCCTACGACCCGGACCTGCGCTGGGACCCGGGCCGCCACGATCCGCTCCTCCGCATCGACCTGATCCAGATCAAGAACGTCTCCCTGCGCATGACCGACCGCTCGGCGAAGGGCGGGGGACTGCCGCCGATTACGAGCCTCGAAGCCCAGGGGGCCGACATCTCGGAGCGGCCGGGCTGGAACGGGACGCCGCTCACGATCTCCGGGTCGGGGCTGCTGGCCGACGGCAAGTCGGGCAAGCTCTCGTTCAAAGTCAGCCACCTGCCGGCGAAGAGCGATCTCGAGTTCACGATCGACGGAGTGCCGGTCACGGACTGGCGCGCCGTGTATGAGAAGACGATCCCGGTGACCGTCGACGCCGGCAAGGCCACGCTCTCCACGAAGGCGGGGGTCCTGACGGGGAACATCGATGGCCGGGCGAGCCTGCGGATCGACCAGCTCAAGGTGTCGGCCAAGCCCGGCCAGACCCAGATCCTCGGGCTCAATCCCGAGATGTCGGGTTACGCGATCCAGGGGATCAACGCCTACGGCGAGAAGCTGCCCGTCGAGGTGGCCGCCGCGGTCACGGGGCCGATGGAAAATCCCAGCGTGCAGGCCAAGCTCTCCTTCCTCGAGATCGCCAAGAAGGGGCTCGAGATGCTGGGGAGGAAGGAGCTTCAGAAGTACATCGACGCGATGGGCGGCGAGGTGGACGCCCTCAAGAAGGCGGGCGCGGAGAAGCTCGCGCCGGTCACCGGCGACGCGAAGAAGGCCGTCGAGGCGATCAAGACCGGCGACACCAAGGCGCTGGAGGACGTCACGAAGAAGGCCCAGACGGACGTGAAGTCGCTCCAGGACAAGGATGAGCTGAAGAAGAAGGCTGACGACTTGAAGAAGCTGGAGGACCTGAACCCTCTCAAGAAGAAGAAATAGCGGGCGGCTATTTCCGGATCTTGGCCCGCGCCTTCTTAATCAGCGACTGCACGCCGGGAAGCTTTCGGAAGCCGTCGAGATCGTCGCCGGTCGTCACGGCGACATGCCAGGCGGGATGCCGGTCGAGCAGCTCCTGCAGCGCCTTGATCGCCGCCTCGCGCTTCCCGGCGATCGCGTAGGCCGCCACGCGGAGATCCAGGCCGAACTCCTCGGCCTTCGGCTGGGCGCGGATGAGCTCGTCGGCGACCGCCAGCGCCTCGTCCAGCTTTCCCTCGGCCGCAAGGATCCTCCCCAGCTCGTCGCGGTAGAGCGTCGGGCTCTTGCTCTTCTCGATGGCCGTCCGGATCGCCGGCTCCGCCTCCGCCGCGCGCCCGAGGCGCCGCAGCGCGCGGGCCTGGTCGGCGTAGGCGACGGCGTGATCCGGGACCGCCCGGGTCCGCTCCAGGGCGATCCTCAGCAGTTCCTCGTGCGCCAGCTTCGGATTCTCCCGCGATGTCCAATAATCCCTCGTGGCGCGCGCCGCCGCCAGGAGGGGCCCGGCGTCCTTCTCCCCTCGGAGCTTCTCGAACACCTTCTCCTTCTCGATCCAGGGCAGCGTGATCCGCAGGTTCCACTCCGCCCGGAGGACCGGTTTGAGCTCCTCGATCGCCGCGGCGCTCCGGCCCGCCGCCGCGTGGACGAAGGCGCGGAGATAGGCGGGATGCCAGGAGTCCCCCTGGGCGGCGCTCCGCATCCGCTCCTGCGCCTCGGAATCCCTTCCCGCCTGGGCCAGCGTGAGCAGGAGTTCCTGCTGGACGTCCGGCTCGTCTGGGTGAAGCTTCGCCGCGTGGCGCAGGGTTTCCTCGGCTTCCTTCAACCGGTCGAGCTTGCGGAGCGCGCGGCCCCGGCGGGACAGCACGGGCGCCTCGTCCGGCCGGCGGAGGGCGGCTTCGTCCGAGATCGCCAGCGCCTCGGCGTGGGCGCCCGCCTGATCGAGCAGGTCGGCGGCATTTTCGAACAGCTCCTCGGAGGCGGGCGCCAGGCGCGCCGCCGCCGAGAAGAACGACGCCGCCTCCGCGGTCTCGCGGCGGCCCAGCAGGAGCCGGCCCAGCTCCATCCGGCTGGACCAGTCCTCGGCATCGGCGTCCGCGCCCTTCCGGTAGGCCTCGATCGCCTGTTCCGGCTTGTCGAGCTTTTCGTACTCGCCGCCGACGAGCGTCCAGATCTCCGCGTCGTCTCCGACGAGCTTGAAGTAGTCCGTCGCGGCGAGGATGGCCTTGGCCGGATCGCCGAGCGCGGCCAGGCAGGTCGTCTTGAGACGATGCGCGACCGCGAGGTCCTTGTGGCGCGTGAGGACGCGTCCGGCGGCCTTGAGCCCGCCCTCGGGGTCCCCCAGCGCGCTCAGCGCCTGGCCGTCGACCAGGTCGATCCAGGCCCCCACGTACTCCGGCGGCTCGGAGCGGCGCGCCATGGCCATCGCGTCGCGCGCGGCTTCCGGCTGCCCCTTGGCCAGGGCCACCGCGCCGCGCTGGAGCGTCATCACGCCGTCCCGCAGCGAGTAGCGCTCCTCGTCCTCGTGGACGCCCGGCGTGTACTGGAGGCCGATCACCGAGAGCCGGTAGGAGCCGTCGAGGTTCTCCATGTCGTAGGTCTTCCAGCTCGTGCCGTCGCGGATCAGCCAGAGCCGGAACTTGCACTTCGTCCCCCCGATCGTGACGCGGCAGAGCGCCTCCGCCTCGTCGTCCTTGGCGCCGAGGCGGACGGAGAGGGGCTGGATCTTCTGCCAGCCGCCCCGCAGCGTGCCGGGAGCGGAGGCGATGGTGGCCAGGTTGTCCTCGAGGCGCCGCGCGCTCCGGTAGCGGAAGCCGCCGTCGCTGCCGTCGG